>NZ_CP018346.1:1500000-1656222 GCF_001989455.1 Prochlorococcus sp. RS04
TTCAAAAAATCCTCATGACGAATTAGATGATCCGATTAAAAGTGCAGAAGTATTACAAGCTCACGTTGATGAAGGATTGAAATTTGCAAGAAAAAATAGACTACCTAAATTGATAGCTAATTTTATTCCTGAACATCAAGGTACCCTTAAAATGGGATATTTTTTTCAAAAAGCTAAAGAAAAAAATCTAAACATTAATGAATATTATTTTAGATACAAAGGTCCTATTCCTCAGTCTAAAGAAACAGCTATTTTAATGCTTGCCGATGGATGTGAAGCAGCACTAAGAGCTATGAATATTAATGCATCTGATAAAGAAGCTTTGAAAACAATTTCTAATATTATCTACTCACGTAAAAAAGATGGGCAATTAGATGATAGTAATTTATCGAAAGGTGAAATTTTTCTAATAAAAAGGTCATTCTTGAATGTGTGGAAAAGAATTAGACACAGAAGAATTCAGTATCCAACTAACAAGAATAATACTTTTTCTTAATTTTCAATTTATAACCTAATACTTCTTCGATGTTTTGGATTACACCAATAAAGAAGAGCTAACGTACTTAATAATGTTGTTATCAGAGTAAACCCACCAACTCCATAAATGTCTTTAAGAGTTATGAGCCTTACAACTGAATAAGGACCCATACCAGAAATTACCATTGATAAAGATACCAAAGTTAAAGTTACTCCCCATTTTCTCTCTGCTAAAAGAGCTGCTGAAGAAACTATTCCAACAATTGCAGCAGGCCATCCAAGACTTATGGCGAGAGTTATATTCGCAACTTTTAGTGGAGGCCCATAACTTATTATTAACGCGATTATTGGAAGTGCAATTATGTTGCCGATTAAGCCAACCCACGAAAGTGCCCAATATCCAAATACCCTTTCTCTCATTATTTACTGCTTTAACTATTAATTTAATCTACATTATTAAGAGACTATTTTTAATGCTACTTAATAATGCTAAGAAAATTATTTAATTTGCAGGATTAGATAGAAATTTATTATCAGAATTCTCTAAATTATCAAATTGTGGATGAATTGAATTTTTTTTCTCAGAAAATACAAGTCTATTTAAAGCATTTACGTAAGCATTCGCTGCAGCAACTACAACATCTGTATCAGCAGAATGACCAGAATATATTTTATTATCTCTTCTTATTCTTATTGTTACTTCGCCCAAAGCATCAATTCCTTCTGTTACCGACTTAACAGAAAATTCAATTAATTCATTAGGAACTTTAGCTAATTTATTTAAAGCCTCGCATACAGCATCTACGGGTCCAGTGCCTATTGATACAGCAGTATCCTCACTATTATCTTCTGTGTTTAGAAGCGAAATGGTGGCAGTAGGTTTTGAGGCGTTACCACAACTTACTTGTACAAGACTTAATTGAAATTTAGCTTCTGGGAGCTGTACTTGTTCACTAACAATTGCTTCTAAGTCTCTATCAGTAATTTCTCTTTTCCTGTCAGCTAAATCCTTAAAACGTGCAAAAGCATCATTTAAATCTTCTCGGCTTAAGTCATAGCCCATTTCTTCTAGTCTTGCTCTTACTGCACTTCTTCCACTTAGTTTCCCTAAGGATATTTTGTTGTCACTCAAACCAACAGTTTTTGCATCGATAATTTCGTAAGTTAGTCTATTTTTTAAAACCCCATCCTGATGAATTCCTGATTCATGTGCGAAAGCGTTAGCTCCCACAATTGCTTTATTAGGTTGTACAGTCATTCCAGTTAGGTTAGAAACAAGTCTAGAGGTTTTTGTTATTTCTTCTGTTCTTATAGCCGTAAGAGGAGTTGGGGAATCTGGATTTCTTTTGAAAAAACTATTAAAAAAACTTTTCCTAACATGAAGTGCCATTACTAATTCTTCTAGAGAGGCATTTCCGGCTCTTTCACCAATTCCATTGATCGTACATTCAAGTTGTCTTGCGCCATTTTTTACTGCCTCAAGAAAATTGGCTACTGCTAAACCTAAATCATTATGACCATGAACCGAGATTACTGCATCATCAATATTTGGAACATTTTTATTTATATCGGCAATTAGTTTGCCAAATTCACTAGGAGTAGTAAATCCAACAGTATCAGGGATATTTATTGTTGTCGCTCCTGCAGAAATTGCCAGTTGAATCACTTCGTATAAAAAATCAGGATCACTCCTTGAGGCATCTTCACAAGAAAACTCAATATCATCTACTAATGATTTTGCATAATTAACCATTTCTGGAACTATTTGAAGAACATCTTTTCTGGATTTTTTAAGTTTATGTTTAAGATGAATATCACTTGTTGCAATAAAAGTATGTATTCTTTTCTTGGGAGCTGGACTTACTGCTTCGAAACATGCTTTTATATCTCCTTTAGACGCTCTAGCTAAACCGCATATTATAGGACCATTTTCTTTCCCTACAGCATTAGCAATTTTATTAACAGCTTTAAAATCTCCTGAACTTGCGAAAGGGAATCCAGCTTCAATAACATCTACTCCTAATCTTGCTAATTGATGGGCGATAGCAAGTTTTTCTTCGAGATTTAAACTTGCACCAGGAGATTGCTCTCCATCTCGAAGAGTTGTATCAAATATTAAAATTCTTCCAGTATCTTTTGACATCAAAGGGAATATACTAAGCTTATATTAAGCTAATTAAAAAAATTTGACTAGATTTAGATCAATAAAAATTTGCTGAAAGTTTAAAACTTAAACAATATTGGTTAAAATTCTGAAAAAAAAATCAAATACTTAAATTTTTAAAGTATTCTTTTAAGATTAAAGCCTTCTTTTTGTAGAAAATAATTTCGATTTTTTATAGAACTTTAGGCATAAATTTAAAAAGTATGAATGGGCAATACTCTAAAAATAATCTTTTAGGCCAGCTAGCGATAGTTTTACATGCTCATCTTCCTTATGTCAGAAAAAATGAAAAAAACTCCTTAGAAGAGGATTGGTTATTTCAGGCGATTTTGGAATGTTATATACCACTACTTCAATCAATAGAATCTTCCAAAAATGAAAATCCTTTAAATACCAAACTTACTATTAGTTTGTCTCCAACATTATTATCACTTCTAAATAATAAAAAAATTCAAGAAACATTCCCAGGCTGGATTGAAACAAGAAAAGATTTCTTAAACGAACTGCCAAAAGAAGAAAAAAATGCCTCTAGATTTTTAATGAATAACCTTAATGACAAATACTTGTATTGGCAAAAATGTTCTGGAAATTTAATTGAGAAGTTTAGAGTTTTAAAAAACTCTGGAAATTTGGATATTCTTACTTGTGCTGCTACACACGGATATTTGCCCATTTTAAGGGAGAATCCAGAAACTGTTAAAGGACAAATCAATACAGCCATTAGGAACCATGAAAATATTTTTGGAACTAAGCCTTTTGGTATATGGTTACCTGAATGTGCATATTATGAGAATTTAGATGAAATACTATCTAATTCCGGAATTAGATACGCTATTTTAGATGGCCACGGTATTCTAAACGCTACACCAAGGCCTAGGTATGGTGTTTACGCTCCAATATGCTCGAAAAAAGGAGTGGCCTTCTTTGGAAGAGATAGTGAGTCAACATTGCCCGTTTGGTCTGCAAAAGATGGGTTCCCGGGAGACAAAGTTTATAGGGAATTTCATAAAGATTTGGGATGGGAATTACCTATCTCCAAACTCCAAAAGAAAGGTATCTCAACTAAAAGACCTTTGGGTTTGAAGTTTCATAAGATTACAGATGATAAGGCTCCATTAGGGGAAAAGGCGTTTTACTTAGATAAAGAAGCCAAAAAGAAAGTTGCAGAACATGCTGATTCTTATCTTCTCGCGAGATCCAAACAATTAGAAAAATTAACATTATCCTCTTCCTTTAAGCCCTTATTGGTAGCTCCATTTGATGCAGAGTTATTTGGTCATTGGTGGTATGAGGGACCTTTTTTTATTGAAAATATTTTAAAGAACTCTACTAAATATTCAATAAAGCTTACAAATTTAAAAGAATTCTTACTTCAAAAGCCAAATCTTCAGATTTGCGATCCATCACCATCAAGCTGGGGACAAGGAGGTTACCATAATTACTGGATTAATGATGCAAATGCATGGATTGTTCCAGAGATCACAAAAGCAGGCTCAACTTTCGTAGATTTATGCTCGAAAAATTTTAAAAATGAATTATCTCAAAGACTTTTTAAGCAAGCAGCTAGAGAATTACTTCTCTCTGAGTCATCTGATTGGAGTTTTATCCTAAGAGCCGGAACTACAACTGAGCTTGCAAAAGAAAGGATAGAAAGACATTTGTTCAGGTTCTGGAAAATAGTTGAAATGATTAAAAATCATTCCAATATTAATTTAAAATTTCTTGAAGATATTGAGGAAGAAGATAAAGTTTTCCCAGATATTAATATTGATGATTGGCGAAAATAAAAATTACTAATTTAACTTAAGCATTCCTAGTTTTACTTTTAGAGGTGAATTTATAAACATCTTAGTCATAACGTAAATTAGTTTTGGAAGTGGAAGTGTATTAGTAAGAAAACCTACCCATTCATTGGTCGATAATCTAAAGAAATTTGAGAAAAAGCTTCTTAATCTACTTTCGTCAAAACTCATCAGTCTTCTTAAACCATATTGGTAAAGTTTATGCCTTTGTATTAACTCGTAAGGCCATAGGATCTCCCAACCTTTTGTTGCCAGTTCAAGAGAACTGAGATTAGGTTCTTTTAAAAAGATCGCTAATTTTTTTGCAAGGAGCGGAGCTCTTCTTAATAAAGATCCGATCATGTATCCTGATGCAGGATGCACCATGCTTGCAGACCCTCCAAAACCAAGTACAAACTGTTTTTTAAATGGGAGGGGTAAATTCATTGGGAAAAGGCAATTCTCTTCATGAAAAATTTCACTTACCTGAATACCCTTATTATTTAATCTTTTAAAAAGTCTTTTTTTTAGATTTTCTTGGGATAAGGCAGGATAACTAGCTAATGATGTTTCTTCAACAAAAAAAGTTTCATTTCCAAGATCCATTGCATAAAGAAAGGAAGGAGATGATAACTTTTCTTCATTGTTTAAATGATTTGGACGAAAATCCATTAAAACAAACTGATCCTTATTAACTGGTGGCGATGAAAATTTACCGACAATCCCATACGCAGCTTGTTGAGCGACTTCATTTTGGAATGGTCTTTTTATGAAATTACTTTTATGACCACTTGCATCAATGACTAACCTCGCTTTTATTCTTCTACCTGAAAAACAAATCACCTCAGATAGTTTATTTTTCTCTTTAATATCTTTTGCTGTTTCATTGAACCATTCAATTCCGTTACACTTTTTTAAAAGTTCATTTTGAAAAGCTTCTTGATTTATCAAACCATAATCGTAATTATGTTTTGTAGGATTATCTCCTTTTATATTTTCGCCATTCCCAAAAAAACTAACTGTTTTGCACCACCGATGAGATAACAAAGACTCTAATCCTAATTCCTCTAATTCAGAAGCCCAAATACCATATGTATTCTCCCATCTTTCATTTGGAGATTTGGTTGATATACCCTTAATATTTAGATCTTGCTTTGCTAACTCTGAAGCCAAGCATAGTGCTGCAGGCCCAGAACCTAAAATTAGAATATCAAGTATTTCCATATTAACTAATAAATCATTGTCTTTTAATTTTCTACACCTTGGTTGAATTGGTCTGTTTCTTCTGTCTGTTCATGAGGAACTAATACAACTTCTGATAAATGATCACCCTCATCTAATCTTTGTAATTTTACTCCAGTAGCGGCTCTAGATTGCTGGGATATTTTATCTGCTTTTGTTCTAACTATCACGCCTTTTTCGGTCACAAAAAGTAATTCTTCTCCTTCTCCAAGGACCTTCAAACAAACTAATGCATCATCTTTAATCCTGAATTTTATCGCTCTCAAACCCATGCCTGCTCTTTTTTGTAATCTAAACTGAGTTACAGGTACTCTTTTGCCCAGTCCAAATGCACTGGCTATTAGTACCCAAGGACCCTCTGAAGAGTTAACTTCAAGATTTTCATCAGACTCTTTCGTGAGATCTTCACTTTTAGCTAATTGATCAACTAAATCAGATGTTAAAACATCCATAGATACAAGATTGTCTCCTTTCCTAAGGTTCATAGATTTAACCCCCCTTGCGGTCCTGCCTAGAGGCCTTAATTCGTTAATATCTAGTCTGAAATGAATCGCCATTCCCGTTCTTGATCCAATCAAAACACTGTCACCTTCTTTTGATAATCTAACCCAAGTTAAAGCATCTCCATCTTCAAGATTTATTCCTATTAATCCATTAGATCGGATTTTTGAGAAAGCAGAAAGTGAAGTTCTTTTTATAAATCCAGCCTTTGTAAGCATTAATAGATAACAATCGTTATTAAAAGAATCTACTGCAACTAACGAGGTTATCTTTTCTTCTCTTGGTATTGGGAGAAGTTGAACGGAAGGAGTACCTTTAGCTGTTCTGCTACTCATGGGAACTCTATATGCTGGCAAAGCATAAGATATCCCTCTATCACTAAAAAGCAAAAGAGTATCATGATCATTGCAGCTTATAAATAGTTTTACTTCATCATCTTCTTGCGTTTTTGTTCCCGCTTTACCTCTAGACCCACGACTTGTAGATTCGAATTCATTAACAGGCATTCTTTTTAAATAACCTGCTTCAGTCAATAAAACTACAGATCTGTCATTAGCTATAAGATCAATATCATCTAGACCACCGCCTAAATCAAGTATTTCTGTTTTTCTTGGAGAGGAAAATCTTTCATCGATTTTATTAAGTTCTTCAAGAATAATTTCAAAAATTCTTTCTTTACTATTTAATATTTGCTGATACAAGTTGATTTTTTTGGTTAACTCATCATGTTCCCCTTTAATTTTATCTGCTTCTAATGCTGTTAATCTTCTTAATTGCATTTGTAAAATGGCTTCTGCCTGTGTGGCAGATAACTCATGATCAGTTTGTAATTTTTCTCTGGCTGAAACTGTATCTTTTGCGGATCTAATTAGATTAATAATCTCATCCATAGAACCCAATGCTAATAAAAGACCTTTTATAATGTGATCCCTCTCTTCAGCCTTTTTTAATAAAAATCCTGTTCTTCGTCTAATTGTCTCCACTCTGAAGTCTAGAAAAACATCTAACATTTTTCTAAGTGAAAGTGTTGTGGGTTCTCCTTTTACTAAAGCAAGGATATTTGCACTAAAGTTATTTTGTAGAGGTGTTAACTTAAATAAATTATTTAAAACTACTTGTGGGTAGGCATCCCTTTTTAATTCAATAACAATCCTCATTCCGTCTCTATCACTTTCATCTCTAATATCAGAAATACCTTCCAATTTTTTTTCATTAACCAGATCAGCAATTCTTTCTATCAATGCCGCTTTATTAGTTTGAAATGGGAGCTCTGTAATTATTACTGCATCTTTTTCTGCTCTACCACTTGATTTAATTTGCTCAATATTTGCTACACCTCTCATAGTTATTGAACCCCTTCCTGTCTTGAAAGTTTCTCTGATACCATCTCTGCCTAAGATTTGACCACCTGTGGGGAAGTCAGGGCCCTTAATTATTTCAAAAAGTTCTCTATCTTCAATCGAAGGGTTATTAATGATTGATTTAAGGCCATTAATTAATTCCCCTAGGTTATGAGGTGGAATATTAGTTGCCATTCCTACTGCTATTCCAGATGATCCATTTAAAAGTAGTTGAGGAATCCTAGCAGGTAAAACTGTTGGTTCTTGCTGAGAACCGTCAAAATTATCGGCGAAATCTACAGTTTCAGATTCAATATCCTCTAATAAACTTTCATCTGTAAGAGACTGTAAACGAGATTCTGTATATCTCATCGCTGCTGGAGGGTCGTTATCAACAGAACCAAAGTTTCCATGGCCATCTATGAGTGGCATCCTCATAGAGAAGTCCTGAGCCATCCTAACCAAAGCATCATAAACAGCAGTATCGCCATGAGGGTGGTATTTACCTAGTACTTCTCCAACAACTCTTGCACATTTTCTGTATGGTCTACCGCTAGTTAAACCAAGTTCATACATTGCATAAAGAATTCTTCTATGAACAGGTTTTAATCCATCTCTTGCATCTGGAAGAGCACGACCAACTATAACGCTCATTGCATACTCAAGGTATGAGCGAGACATCTCATTTCTTAGGTCAGTTTGAATAATTCGGTCGTTATCTTCGCTTAATCCTGAGTTATCAGAATCTAAAATATCAGACATATTAAAATCCTTTCTTTAATAATAATCCCTGAATGTCATAATGAATAAAAAAAAATATTTATTTAATTCCCAAATACTTACATTTACACACAAATCAAAATAAAACCTGTTGTTTTTGAATAAACCTTGGCTTATTACCCCTTTAGTTGTTAATTTAATCAAAATAAAGAGAAAAATTCCGTGAATATTGAACTTGGTTTAAATAAAAAAGTCAGAAGGGCTTATGGCATTGATGAAATTGCTTTAGTCCCTGGAAATAGAACACTTGATTACGATTTGACTAATCCTTCTTGGTCAATAGGTGATATCAAAAGAGAAGTACCGATCATAGCTAGTGCCATGGACAGTGTTGTAGATGTCAATACGGCTGTAGAACTCACAAAATTAGGTTGCCTAGGGGTTATTAATATGGAAGGCATACAAACAAGATATGAAAATCCTGATGAAATATTGAACCAAATAGCATCAGTTGGGAAAAATGATTTTGTTCCGTTAATGCAGAAAATATACAGTGAACCCGTCAAAGAGGGATTGATTTTACATAGAATAAATGAGGTCAAAGAAAGAGGAGGTATTGCTGCTCTTAGTGGTACTCCTCAAGCTGCTATTAAGTTTAAAGAAACACTTAATAATTCCAAAATAGATTTATTTTTTCTTCAAGGAACAGTTGTTTCAACTGAACATCTCGGTAAGGAAGGTAAGGAAACCTTAAATATTAAAGATCTTTGCCAATCTATGAATATCCCAGTTGTAGCGGGAAATTGTGTTACTTACGAAGTTGCAAAACTTCTCATGGAAGCTGGAGTTGCAGGATTAATGGTTGGGATAGGGCCTGGAGCAGCATGTACATCAAGAGGCGTATTGGGAATTGGAATCCCTCAAGCAACTGCAATAGCTGATTGTAGTGCGGCAAGAAATGATTACTTTAAAGAAAGCGGTCGTTATATTCCTATTATTGGTGATGGAGGAATTGTAACGGGCGGAGATATCTGTAAATGTTTAGCATGTGGAGCAGATGCTGTAATGATTGGATCCCCAATAGCTAAATCCTCAAACGCTCCAGGTAAAGGATTTCACTGGGGTATGGCTACCCCAAGTCCAATATTGCCAAGGGGCACAAGAATTGAAGTTGGTTCCACAGGATCCTTAGAAAGAATAATTAAAGGCCCTGCTTTACTTGATGATGGGACGCACAACTTATTAGGGGCTATTAGAACCTCAATGAGTACTCTTGGGGCAAAAAATATTAAAGAAATGCAAGAAGTTGAAATAGTTATCGCACCATCGCTTCTTACAGAGGGTAAGGTTTATCAAAAAGCTCAGCAGCTTGGGATGGGTAAGTAGTTCATCTAGAGCAAAATCATAAAACCTTAGTTAATTAAGTATTAAATTGAAAAAATTTCTAATTAAGAGTTATTATGAAATGATGGGGGAAACCCCATACTCCTCACACACTAAATCGCCCGATTAATCGGGCTTTTTTTTAGATATTTTGTTACTTATATTATTTTATCTGTAATGAAATCATCACTTAAAAGAATTGCCTGCTAAATTTTCAAAAAGGAATACTTAAATTATGTCATCAGCTCCAGCCGTAACTGATTCTTCATTTGACAAAGATGTACTGCAAAGTGATCTACCAGTATTGGTTGATTTTTGGGCACCATGGTGCGGTCCATGTAGGATGGTCGCTCCAGTTGTAGAAGAAATCTCAAAAGACTTTGAAGGAAAAATTAAAGTTTTTAAATTAAATACAGATGAGAATCCAAATGTAGCCAGTCAATATGGAATTAGAAGTATTCCTACATTAATGATCTTTAAAGGAGGTCAAAAGGTTGATACAGTTGTTGGTGCAGTGCCAAAAGCAACTCTTTCGAGCACTTTAACTAAGCATTTATAAATCCTAAAGCTTTGCATAAAATTGGACTAATAGACTATGGAATGGGTAATATTCATTCTGTGACAAAATCTCTAGAAAGTCTTGGAGAAGAAATTATATTAATTAAAAACTTTAATGATTCCAATCTTTGTAAGGCGATAATACTTCCTGGAGTTGGAGCATTTGATCCAGCGATGAATAATCTCATAAATACTGATTTGATAAATGATTTGAAAAATTGGATTAAAAGTGGGAAGTCCTTTTTTGGTATATGCTTAGGTCTCCAACTCCTTTTTGAATCTAGTGATGAAGGAAAAGTTCAAGGGCTGGGAATTTTAAAAGGAAAAATACAAAAAATACCCAATATTGTTAACCAAAGAATCCCACACATGGGTTGGTGCCAACTTTTACCTACAAAAAAAAATACTTTATTTGGGACTGAAGAGTTCAATAATTGGGTCTATTTTGTACATTCCTATCATGCAATCCCAGATGATTTAAATATTATTGCAGCTCAGGTTAATTATGGATCTGAAAAATTAACTGCAATGATTGAGAATGATAATTTATTGGCCTGTCAATTTCATCCGGAAAAATCTGGAAAAACCGGTGAAAAACTTTTGAGAAGATGGCTGAGTAATATTCAATAAAAGATGTTTAGGGATGAAAACTAACTTAAGGTTAATAGGTGGTAAAAAACTCCAAAGTCCAAATAATTCTTATACCAGACCTACAACTTTGAGAGTGAGAGAGGCCATATTTAATATATTGAATAATAGAGTTGAAAATAGTAACTGGTTAGATTTATTTAGTGGAACAGGGTCCATATCTTGCGAAGCCTATAATCATGGGGCAAGCAAAATACTTGCAATTGAAAAAAACAAAATCAACTCAAAAATTTGCTTAGAAAATTTACTCTCGTTGGAGAATATAGAGAATAGGAAAAAAGATATCGAAGTTATTTGTAAAGACGTTTTGAAATGGACAAAACCAAATTATGAAAGAAACTTATCATCTAGAAATATGGATTTAAACAAATTAAAATTTGATTTTGTTTATCTAGATCCTCCCTACGATGTTGATTTCCATGAATTAGTCTTAAATCAATTATTCAATTGTAATTTTTTAAAAAAAGATTCAACAGTTATTTGTGAACATTCTCCAAAACTATTTATTAAAAAAAGTACTTTGTGGGAAACTATAGATATAAGAAATTATGGGCAATCCAAATTAACATTTTTAATCAATGTCCAGCATCCCTGAACCTCTTCTGTATTGATTCCATGCACTTACGAATAATCCAAGAAGAGTTATTGGAACTAAACCTAAAACAATTCCACATAGAAGAGGCTCGATCATTTTTTGCTTTTTTTGAATTTCTTAACCACAATTGTTACATAGAGACTATTTTTTGTGTCAACATCTTCATCAACTGCAGCAGAAAGAGACTTTAAAAAAGAATTCTTAAAAATTGTTTTTATTGTATTTGGATTTTTATTGATTTGTTTTTCAATATATTTCCTGAATCATCATGAAAATAACAAATATATTATTAAAACTCTCAAACTTAATGGCTCTGCTGAGGAAGGAGATGCTCTTTTTAAGATAAATTGTGTTGGATGTCATGGCATTACAGCAAGAGGATTAGTGGGCCCAGACCTTCACTCAATAACTAAACGTTTGAATGATAAAGAGATAATAAAACAAGTTACTGGAGGCCTAACTCCCCCTATGCCTAGTTTTGAAATTGATCCTGTAAATATGTCCAACTTATTGAAATATCTTCATAGCCTTGAATAATTTTGGGAAAAAATTTTTCTAATTTAAAGGTAATATTAGTTGAACCAAATGGCCCTTTAAATGTAGGGAGCGTTGCAAGATTATGCAGTAATTTTGAAGTTGATGAATTAAGAATTGTTTCTCCTAAATGCGACATATTTTCTTTAGAAGCAAAAAAAATGGCTCTTAAAGGTCAAAAATTTCTTAAACATTGTAAGGTTTTTGATAATATTCAAAATGCAATTTTTGATTGTGATTTGGTTCTAGCATCTTGTGGAAGGATTGATGTAAATAAAGATTCATTTTTTGTATCTTCTGAAGATATATTTGATTGGACTTTATCCTTTAAGAAGATTAATAATTTAGCAATTATATTTGGAAGAGAAGATAGAGGTTTAACTAACAGTGAATTGCTTTTGGCAAATAAAACTTTTAATATTCCAACTTCCCAGAATAATCCTTCATTAAATCTTTCTCACGCTGTTTCAATAGTTTTGTATGAATTAAATAAGTCTTCTAAAAAGAATTTAAATAATGAATTAAAAGTTTTTAACTTAGCATCATCGAAAGAAGTACATGATACATTTGTTGAGATAGAGGAAATGCTTTTGGGAGTTGGATATCTCTTAAAACATACCTCCAAGGCAAAAATCAGTAAATTTAAGAATTTTATTTTGAGAGCAAATACATCAATGCATGAAATAAATGTTTTAAGAGGTATTGTCCATCAAATAAACTGGTTTTTGAATAATTCAAAACAAAATAAGTAATTATAAATTTGATTAGTTATAACTCACTACTTGTTTTAATTTGAAAGGAATATTTACTAAAAACAATTTCTGAAGTAGCATCTATGGATTATTTGAATATTTAAGAAAACTAAAACTGTGCCTACAACAAAGAAAAGAAGAGTTTTTCCTTTTACAGCAGTAATAGGTCAAGAAGAAATGAAATTAGCTCTCTTGTTAAATGTTATTGATCCAAGAATTGGAGGAGTGATGATAATGGGTGATAGAGGGACTGGAAAGTCTACTACAATAAGAGCCTTAGCTGATTTGTTGCCTGCAATCGATGTTGTTAAAGACGATCCATATAATAGTTCACTAGTCGATCCTGATTTACAAAGTAAAGAGGTTTTGGAAAAAATTACTCAAGGAGAAAATCTAGAAAGTATTCAAAAACAAGTGCCTATGGTTGACTTGCCTTTAGGAGCTACTGAAGACAGGCTTTGTGGAACTATAGATATAGAGAAAGCTTTGAGCGAAGGTGTTAAGGCATTCGAACCAGGTCTATTAGCAAAAGCTAATAGGGGTTTACTATACGTTGATGAAGTGAATTTACTTGATGATCATTTAGTTGATGTACTTTTAGATTCGGCCGCTTCCGGATGGAATACAGTTGAAAGGGAGGGGGTCTCAGTTCGACATCCTGCG
This sequence comes from Prochlorococcus sp. RS04, assembly GCF_001989455.1. Taxonomy (NCBI): domain Bacteria; kingdom Bacillati; phylum Cyanobacteriota; class Cyanophyceae; order Synechococcales; family Prochlorococcaceae; genus Prochlorococcus; species Prochlorococcus sp. RS04. The sequence goes on from NZ_CP018346.1 coordinate 1,513,359, forward strand.
AGGTTTGTTCTTATTGGTTCAGGAAATCCAGAAGAAGGTGAATTAAGGCCTCAACTATTGGACAGGTTTGGAATGAGTGTTGAAGTTAAGACAGTTAGAGATGCTGAATTAAGAGTTCAAGTAGTAGATCAAAGGACTTCGTTTGACGATAATCCTGATGAGTTTTCATTAAGTGTTGAGAAGCAACAGGATGAACTTCAACAAAAGGTTATTAAAGCACAAGAAATATTAAATTCTGTACAGATGGACGATGACCTAAGGTTGAATATTTCTGCAATCTGCGGGGAACTAGATGTTGATGGTTTACGTGGAGATATTGTTACGAATAGGTCTGCAAGGGCAATTGCAGCTTTTGAGGGTAGAACTGAAGTTCAAGAAGATGACATAGCAAGGGTTATTTCTTGTTCATTAAGACATAGACTAAGAAAAGATCCTCTAGAACAAGTTGATTCAGGTGAAAGAGTCATTCAAGCTTTTTGTAAAGTATTCGATTTAGATGAAAAAGAGAATCTTTCAAAATTTCAATTATCTGCTGAAGCTTAATAACAGTGAGAATAATTGGGATTGACCCTGGATTGGCTCGAGTTGGTTATGGAATAATTGAAGTAAAAAATGAAAGCAAGATATTATTAGATTGCGGCGTTATTGAAACAGGTAAAGATAAAAAAGAAGAAGATAGACTTTATGAGATATTCCAAGATCTTAATGAATTAATAAATCATTGGAACCCAACTGCAGCAGCTGTAGAAAAATTTTTCTTTTACAGGTCAAGCACTACCATTAGTGTGGTTCAGGCTAGAGGCGTGATTATGATGGTATTGGCATCCAAAAAAATTCAAGTTAGTGAATATGCACCTGCTCAGATAAAATTAACAATTGCTGGTTCTGGAAAGGCATCGAAGAAAGATATTCTTGATGCTGTTATGAATAACTTAGATCTTAATAAACCTCCAAAACCTGATGATTCGGCAGATGCATTGGCGATAGCACTCACAAAACTAAATGAAGATGGCTTTAACTGAAAATTTGATATGAAGATCTTCGAAAATAAGAAATTGGAGAGGGATACATTTAGAAAACTAAGAGATGGGATTTCTCTTAATCAAAGAGAAAATGTAGAAAAAAATGTAAGATTGTATATTGATTCATTTGTAAAAGAACATAAAAATATTGGTTATATAGCAATATATTGGCCTCTTAAAAATGAAGTAGATATAAGAAGTCTTAAGGAAAAATTTACTTTAGCTTTGCCTAGATGTAAAGAAAAAAAAGAGTTGTTATTTTATCCATGGGATAGAAAACCTCTTACCAAGGATTTTGAGGGGATACTAAGTCCAAATAACTCTTGCCCATTAAGTCATTTGCAGATAAGCATGATACTTGTTCCATGTCTTTCCGTTGATAAAAATTTAACAAGATTAGGTTATGGAGGAGGTTATTTTGATAAATTAAGGAGAGATAATGATTGGAGAAATGTCCCATGCATTGGAGTATTAACTTCTAATTGTGTAAGTACGATTCCATTAACAAGAGCTGAGTGGGATATTCCTTTATCTGGCTTTATCACAGAAAAAGAAATATTTGTATAATAGAAGACTAATAAAGTGTTTAATTTATATTTTTAAAAAATGGAAAATCAAGAAAAATTCGATAATTTATCCAAATTAATAGATAAGTTAAAGAAGTCAGAAGATCCAAAAAGAAAATATGAATACATTTTGTGGTTAGGCAAAAAACTGAAAGAACCAGATAGTGAAATCCTTGTTGAAGAGAATAAAGTTAAGGGATGCGTTTCAGAAGTTTTTGTTAAGGCAAATATTAAAGGAGGTAAATTATTTTGGGAAGGATATTCTGATGCTCTAATAACCAGGGGTTTATTAGCATTTTTAATTACTGGGTTAAATGAATTAACACCAAATGAAGTTGTTGAAATAGATAAGAAATTTATTGAAGATACTGGTTTGAAAGCAAGTTTAACACCTTCACGATCAAATGGTTTTTTAAATATATTATTGAAAATGCAGTCTCAAGCAAATGAATTTTTGTAGGTCTAATAATATAAAATTAAATTCAAAGTAAAAAGAAATAAACAATGAGAAAATGCAAAATTGGTATTGTAGGTTTTGGAACTGTAGGTTCAGGGATTTATAAAATATTAACTTCTGAACTTGATTCACATCCAATTCTAAAAGAAATAGAAATTTCAAAAATAGCAGTTAAAGATCTAAATAAAAAAAGAGATATTGAGCTAGATAAAAATTTATTAACTGATGATCCATTTAAATTAATTAATGACCCATCCATAGATGTAATTGTTGAAGTAATGGGTGGGGTTGATTTAGCGAAAGAAATTATTCTGCAATCATTAAAATTAGGTAAATCTGTTGTTACCGCAAACAAAGCAGTTATTGCGAGATATGGAGAAGAAATATATAAAACTGCATCTAAGGAAGGAGTGTATATATTGTCAGAAGCCGCTGTTTGCGGGGGGATTCCAATAATTGAACCCTTAAAAAGATCATTAAAAAGTAACAGTATAAAAAAAATGGTTGGGATAATAAATGGCACAACAAATTTTATTCTTTCAAAGATGGCAAATGAAAAAGCTGATTATAAGGAGACTTTAAAATTGGCCCAAAGCCTTGGTTACGCAGAATTTGATCCAACTGCAGATGTTGAGGGCCATGATGCTGCTGATAAGATTTCAATCCTTAGTGAACTCGCATTTGGAGGAAAAATCAAAAGAGAGGAGATACATTGTGAGGGTATTAGTAAAATTAATCTCAAGGATATCGAATATGCCAATAAATTAGGATTTGAAATAAAACTTTTAGCGCTCTCAGATAGGGGACAAACAAATAGTAATGATTCACTTGCTTTGAATATTTGGGTAGGACCTTCTTTAATTCCAAAATCTCATCCATTGGCAACAGTTAAGGGAGTTAACAATGCCTTATTGATAGAGGCTGATCCTCTTGGAGAGATAATGTTGTATGGTCCAGGTGCAGGGAGTGGCCCCACTGCTGCATCTGTAGTATCAGATATATTAAATCTGCATGCTGCCTCAGTAAAAAATAATAATTCAGTCGACCCATTGTTATCTTTTGATTTCTGGAGAACCTGTCATATCATAGAATCTTCACAAATAAACAAAAAAAATTACCTTAGAATTATTTGTCTTGATAGTCCAGGCGTCATAGGAAAGATTGGAGATATTTTTGGAAAGAATAATGTATCAATCGAATCAATTGTTCAACTTGATGCAAGTGAGGACAAAGCAGAAATTGTCGTTATTACTCATGAGGTGAATAATGGAGATTTTGAGAAATCGAAAGATGAAATAAATTCGCTAAATGAAGTCAAAATTATTGCAAGTCAATTAAGTTGTATTTAAAAAAATAGTTTGCAAATTTCTTTATAGCTTGGTAAACCGAAGAAAGTAAGTGTTTGGCTTTAACAACTTAATGATTCATTCAAAACTATTAGACAGTGAAAATAATAATAATTTAATTTCTTCTGAAAACCTTTATAAAGGTGCTTGTGTAAAAATTAAAAATAGCAATAAGACTTTTCAAGTAATTGGTTTAAATATAAGTAAAGAAATTTGTTGGGTGAGAGAGTGGCCTTTTGCCTGTAATTCTAAAAAAACATTTGCTTTAGAAATAAATCAAATAACCTTACAAATTTTCTGCTCAAATAATTCTTCAGAAAAACTAAGTAATTATGAAATATGAAAAAAAAAGTTGTTTTATCAATATTTATTATTTTAGTTTCTTTTTTACAGAATTCTTGCGGCTCAAAAAGAATATCTAAAAAAATCATAGTAGCAAGTTCTGGAAAAATTGAATCTTTAGATCCAGCTAGAGCAAATACTCTTAAAGCAATTCAATTAATCAGTTCTCTTGGAGATACATTATATGAATTAAATACTGATGGAGAATTAATCCCTCAATTAGCCTCGGGGATGCCAGTTATTTCAAAGGATAGACTTCAAATAACTATCAATTTAAGAAAGGATGTTTTTTTTCATGATGGAACTGCATTTAACTCAAATGCTATGAAGTTTACCTTTGATAGATTCAAAAGAATTGGAACGATGAACTATATTTTAGGAAATAAGATTAAATCAATAGAAACGCCAAGTGAATATTCAGTCAAAATAAATTTGAATAAACCATCAAGTTCTTTAAATGGTTTACTAACATCAGTAAATTTAACTCCAATATCACCTACATTTTACAAACAATATTCTGATAAGTTTCTTAATAAAAAATTTGTTGGTACTGGCAAGTATGTGCTGACTAGTTTTTCTAATGAAGTTCAATCAATTGATCCATATTTGAATTATTGGGGTGAAAAGCCCTTGAATTACGGCGTTAATTTTGTGGGATATTCAAATTCATCATCTCTTTTTGGGGCTTTAAAAAGTAAACAAATTGACGTGCTTTTATCAAATTCAATTGATGATAGTCAGAGAAAAAGTTTAAATAATTTAAGCAAAAATAAACAGTTTAATGAAGGTAATAGCCCTTTCACTGAATTAAGTTTTATAAGCCTTAAAACTAGTTCTTATCCCCTAAATAATCTTAATTTAAGACTTGCTTTGGCAAAAAGTCTTAATAGAAAATTGATTAGTGAGAAAGTAAGTTATGGATTAAGAAAGCCCTCTAGATCAATTATTCCACCAATATTAAAAAAAGATAATCAAGAACTGTGGCCTAAATACGATTATTTAGAAGCAAGAAGGTTATTGCAAAAAGAAAATTATTGCAATGGAAATATTCTAAAAATACCCCTTACTTATAGATCGAATGTACCAGCTGACAAGCTTATTGCTCTGACATGGCAAGAAGAAATTAATAGTTCTTTGAAAGATTGTATTGATATTGAACTCAATGGGGTTGAATCTACAACAGTTTATAAGAATTTAAGTTTAGGAATTTATACGGCAGTTCTTCTCGATTGGACTGGAGCTTATTCAGATCCAGAAGCCTATCTCACCCCTCTTTTAAGTTGTAATGAAATAGTTGATGGCATATGTAAAAAAGGAGAATCAGTTTACAGCGGTAGTTTTTGGGGATCTAATAAAGTGGAAAGTTTATTTCTTGAGAGTGAAAAAATAGGTGGAATTAAAAGATTAGAAAAACTTGTTGAAATTGAAAAAATAGCAGCACGTTCAATACCTTATATTCCTATTTGGATATCCTCTCAAAAAGCATGGTCACAAAATAAAATATCAAAGCCTATTTTTAATGGTGCAGGAATAATTTCATTGAGTGACCTTGAGTTAATTAATGAGTAGAAATTTAAATAAACTACTAAATTATTCCCTATTAAAAATTTCATTAATACCCTTAATGTTATGGATAATTTCTTCATTAGTTTTTATTTTATTAAGAGTTGCTCCCGGCGATCCTGTCGATGCAATACTTGGGACTGGTGCAGATGAGGTTTCTAGGGAACTTCTAAGAAATAAATTGGGACTAAATGAACCTTTAATAAATCAATATTTTTCATATATTAAAAATATATTGCACTTAGATTTTGGTCAATCTCTTAGTACCCAAGAGCCTGTCCTTAATATTATTATTAAGTCATTGCCTGCAAGTCTTGAGCTTGGATTCTTTTCAATATTAAGTGCCACACTAATAGGATTCCCATTGGGATTACTTGGCTTAAGAAATAGAGGGAAAAAGACTGATTATTTTACGAGAATATTAGGAATTGCCACATATGCGATCCCTCCTTTTTGGGGTGCAATGTTAGCGCAATTATTATTTTCTGTATTTTTTAATATTTCCCCAATTGGAGGTAGATTTCCAATATTTCAACAACAACCTCAAATTACAGGTTTTCTAGTTTTAGATAGTATTCTTTCAAAAAATATTATTGCCTTGAAAGATAGTCTTTATCATCTCGCCCTTCCTTCGATTACCCTTGGCTTTTTATTAAGTGGTATATTCAGCCGCTCATTAAGAGTAAATTTGGATAAGACATTAAAAAGTGATTATGTAAATGCTGCTATATGTAGAGGAATATCAAGGAAAAAAATATTTTTAAACCATGCATTGCCTAATGCTCTATTGCCAATTGTCACTATTTCTGGCTTGACTATGGCCTCATTAGCAGGAGGTGCTCTATTGTTCGAGGTAACTTTTTCATGGCCAGGTATTGCTTTAAGATTGCATGAAGCTATTTCTCAAAGAGACTATACCTTGGTTCAAGGAATTGTAATTTTTACCTCTATGCTCATAGTTTCTTTAAATCTCTTCGTAGATATTTTAATCGCATATTTAGATCCACGAATAGAGTACTAATTTTTGGAAATTTCTTTTATTGTTTCAAGATCTAAAAGATGGAAATCAAGTCCTAAATCTCTTTGGTTTTTAACTACTGTAGGGATCTTTTGGTCTTTAATATTTTTTAAAAATTCAACTATAAATTTCTTAGATAAATCTTGAACTAATATTGGTTCTGAACCAATAAAAGATTCACTTATTTTGAAAACATCATTATTTTCTTCATGGCTTTTATTAATTCTTATGGGAGAAAAATGACTTGCCCCTTCAATAATTAAAAATCTATTTGATGGATTATTTAAAGCAGAAAAGACTCTAAATTGTTCATTCATCAATGGTGTTATAAGGTCAAACGTACCACCTATTAGAAGAGTTGGTATTTTAATGCCTGTACTATTTTCTTTTGGCCATAATAAACTGCCAAATGAATTAAAACCTATAATCGCACTGGCCTTACTAGTGTTATTTTTCTTAGGGAATGGTATTTCGCTCAACTGACATTGAAGTAATTTAGATAAATTTGTTACTGCAAAGTCTTTTAATGCCGAATCGCAATTTTCTTCTAGTTGATCAGTAGGTTTATTGCCTTCATATAAAAGTGCAATTAAGGCACCAAGTGAATGCCCCATTAAAATATAAGAATCATTAGGTAAATCAAATTCTCCATTTTGATGAGCTTTTAATACAGCATCTAAATCTTTAATTCTATATAAGAAAAAGTCTGCACTTCCTGGAATTGTTCCCTTACCTTCAAGAACTTCTAAGAATGAATCTAAATTACTCCCTCTATGATCTATGAATAATATTGGCCAACCTCTTTTAGCCAATTCGTTGCCTATCCATTTGAAATTATTAATTTCGCCTCCAAGTCCTGGCATAAAAATTACCAGTTCTTTATCATCATTTGTTTTACTGTTTTTCCATATTTCAATTTCAAAAGGTTTTGCTCGGTGTGAGGCATTAATTTTTTTATCAATTTTTATTAGATCTTGAGTTGATTCTTTTTCGGTTTTTTTAAAGGAATTATGGGTCGTTTTTTCAAGTTTATTTAATTTGGATAAAAGTTCTTGTTGCATTGATAATTCATTTTTCCAAGATGAAATTATCAAAATTAAATTATCAATATCTAGTGAAATTTCTTCTGATGGTAATGCCTTTATGATTTCTAGAGTTGAAACTTCTTTTTTTTGATCTAATAAATTTTCAATAGTATTATATATTTCTGTTCCATTATTGTCATTTGGAACTTTAATGCTTTTGCTTAATTCTGTAAGAATTTTGCGCCCTATCCAACTTCTTAATATTTCTCTATTTAATCCCTCTTCTTTGAAAACTGGAAATTCTAAAAATTTTGATAATTCAAAAACCCTCATAAATCCATTTTTTTTTAACCAAATTAATAATTCTGTTGAATCATCTTTGTATTTTTCTAATTTTGATAATTGTTCTATAGTAAGAGGGATTTCCATCTCTTCAAACTTAATATTTATCTTTTCAGCAGCTTTTAAACCATTATTAAAAAATAAACCACAAAAACTAAAAAAAATTATAAAAATGTATTTCACTAGTGATTAGTCCAAATAGTTTACAAATTAGCAAAAATTGGTGGATTCAATTTCCATATCATTTGAGGTTAATAACCAAGATAAGATTTTTCGCTGCATTTGGAGCAGGAGGTGTTATTTATTTAACATCACTTATTTTTAATAACCTAGGATTATCGGCAACAGATATTGGCTTGGGGTTTACCATTTCAGCAATAATTGGAACTCTAACAAGACTCTTTACAGGTAATTATCTTAATAAAACAGGGAAAATACAATTTCCAATAATTTCTTCTTCAATACTAAGTATTGTCTCTAGCTTATGCCTCATTTTTTCTAGAGATACTTTTTTGTACATAATTGGACAATCACTTGTTGGGGCTGCTGCAGGCATATATTGGCCTGCTGCCGAGTTTGGGGTACCCTATTTTTGTCATCCTATCGAAACACGCAAAGCGTATGCACTTGTTAGAAGTTCGGAGGCTTTAGGAATATTTCTAGGGGTATTCTTAGGGGGGTATATGACGAATTTTTTGTATTCTAAATCAATTTTTATTAATGATATATTTTGTATGATAGCAATCATATATTTAATATCTAGAAATAGTTCTTCTATTAAAAGTAACTTAGAAAATTTCCAAAAAAAATTAGTAGATCCAATTAATCAGGGACAATTGAAATGGAATAAAAATTCAACAATAATAATTTTATCTATTTTATTGATAACTACCTCCTTAGCTCTGATTCAAGTAACTTTGCCTCTGGATCTTGTTAAAGGTGGAGTATATCGCAATGCATTGAGCAAAGAAATTATTAGTCTTATAATTTCTATTCAGTTAATTTTATTGTTGTTTTTACAATGGCCTGTCGGTTCTTGGATATCTAAGAAAGGAAGATTATATGGCTTGAAATTTAGTTTAATAAATTTCTCTTTCGCTTCATTTTTATTATTTATTTCTAGTTATCTAAATATTCCAGCATTTTATTTAATTTCTTTTTCATTGATATTAGTAAGCTTAGGGACTGCTTCATTTCTTCCAACTTCAACAGATGTCGTTTTCAGAATAGCTCCTTCAAACAAAAAAGGTTTTGCACTTGCTCTACTATCACAATGTTTCGCTATGGGTTATTTTTTTGGACCATATATTTCGGGACGAATATTAGATATATTTGGTTATGCATCAATAATCTGGCTTTCCATTTCATGTTGTTGCTTTATTGCATTTGCAATTCTATTTAAAAGATTATTTAATTAATCCTTTCTAATTCAATAATTCTTCTCTCTCTTAGAAATAAGAAAAAAGGTGCAGAGAATGCGAAGGCTATAAAAAAAGTTCCAATATATACAACCCACATATTCTTCATGTTTAGTTTTTTTGATTCATTTAATATCCATATAAAAATAGCGCTTGCACCTACTAATAAGTCTCTAGAAATTGACTGTGCTGCAGGGTTTGCATTCGCTAAAGAAATGAAGTTATTTATATCAAAGCTGTTTCCATATTCCCTAGCAAATTCTAAATTTGCCATCATTGGCAGTACAGCACCCAAAATTGATAGAAAAAGGTAAAGATAAGATAGTATCTGTTTATTATCTTTTAAAATGTTAAATGAATTCACTTGTCAAAAATATTTCTTTTAATAATAGTATTTAAAAGCTTATGGTTGTTGAAAAGAATAATAATATTGAAGACTATAAATTAAAAAAAGGAAATTTAAATCTTGCTGTGGTTGGTCATATTGAGTGGATAAATTTCTTAAAGGTTGATCAATTACCAAAACCCGGAGTCATTTCTCATTCTGAAAAGTCCCTTGAGTATCCAGCTGGTGGTGGCTCCATTATCGCAAAAATACTTTCTGATTTAACTTCAAACCAAATTCATTTTTTTACGTCATTAGGTAATGATGAATATGGAGATAAGTGTTTCAAGATTCTCTCAAATATGGGAATTAAGATGCATGTAGCTTGCCGTGACAAACCAACTAGAAGAGGATTTAGTTTAATTGACTCTAAGGGTGAAAGAGCAATAACAGTTATTGGTGAAAGGTTGGCTCCAACTCATAAAGACAAGTTGGAATGGAATATTTTAAAAAAAATGGACGGAATTTTTATTACGGCATCTGATTCAGAGATTTTTAAAATGGCTAGATCAGCTTCAATACTTTGTACGACACCAAGGGTAGGATTAAACACAATTAATAAATCAAATGTTCTTTTAGATGGATTGATAGGCAGTAATCTTGATCCCGGAGAAGTTTTTTCTTTTTCTGATTTATCTTTAAAACCCAAATATACTATTAAAACCGAGGGAGAGAAGGGAGGTATTCTATTTCCAGGAGGAAGATATAAAGCTCTTAAAAACAAAAAATTAAAGGTTGATTCTTATGGATGTGGTGATTCTTTTGCTGCGGGTATTCTTTATGGAATGGCATCAAAATGGGATATAGATAAAAGTTTAAATCTTGCTAAAGTAATGGGAAGAGACGCTAGTGAATTTTTCGGTCCATATGCAAATAGTTACTAAAAATAATTGATTTCAGACTTATATGAGTAATTTAGTTAGCAAAAATAAAAATCTACTTGTAGAAAACATTATTCTTTTCTTTTTATTTACTGTTTTTATAGTTTTTAAATCTTTAAAAACTTTATCAAAAATTTTTACCTACGGAATCATAAAAAAAGAGATATTAACTAATAAAAGTGACTTAGGAGTAGATATTAAAATAAAAATTAAGTAATGAAAATATTTTTAGTTTTTCTAATTTTAGGAGTTATTTTTTTTGGCTTCAAAAAAATTAATTCTAAAAAACCAAAGAATCTAAAATTAGATAAATTTAAAAATAAACTGCAGAGCACGCAAACAAATATTGATAGAATTTTTTTAAGAGAGGAAGAAAAAACCTTTTCAAATCCTAATATAAATATTTATATTGGAGTTTATGATAACGAAGAAAATATCAATAGAAAATCCAATATACACAGAGCAAGGCTTTCAAAATTTAAGAAATCAAAATTAAATGGTGAGATGTTATTTCAAGACGAAGAACAAAGGATTTATAAATTTAATAATGGTAAGAAAGTTTACTTATAATTTTAATGCTAACTACACTCAAGACTTTCTCTAGTTGAAACGCCTGTTGTTGGATTTATTCCATCCGCAATTTCACAAAGATTTCTTTGGTCTTCGCTGTCAAGAATAGCGTAAGAAAAATCTGCTCCTTCTATTTGAGCTCCTGCAAAACTGCTGCCTGATGCGATCATATTTATTAAAACGGCATTTCTAAGATCTGTTTTTTGGAAATTAACTCGATCAGAAAGAGTATCGGTTAGGTCAATTCCATTTAAATTAGAACCTTTTAAATCAGATAGAGTTAAGGTTGTCCCATGTAAATCGACGTCACTGAAATCTGCATCTCTTGCCACTGCTCCAGCTATAGATGACAAATGAAGATCCTCTCCATGGAAATCAAATCCTGTAATATTAGATCTTACATAACTTGGAACTTCATCACCTTCTCCCTTAACAGCAACATTCGCTCCAGCAAGAACTGGAGAGGATAAAACTAAAAAAGAAAAAGTTATGCATAAAAAATATTTTAAAAAACTTAAAAATTTCATATTAAAAAATCGGAATAAATTTATTTTATAACAATTAGATAATTTTTTAAATTGATGTATAAATTTGGAACTCGTTTTTAAGATTATTTAACACTGTAAATTTTAAATCTAGGCTCTAGATTGGTTATACAATCTAAAAGTTTTTTGTTGTCTTTGCTATTCGTAACCTTAAATTCAGATTCAACTGTACCTTCTTTATCTCTAATGGCTTGATTTAAAACTATGGAACCGTTTTCATCAGATACTGATCTATGAAAAGTTCCTCTAGGTATTCTTAGAATATATCCGCAAGATTCTAATCTAACTTTATAAAAAGGATAATCCCAGCCAAAATTCACAAGAAAAAATGTTCTTCCTCCAGAGATAGCCAGTAGATTATCTTCTTGATTGTGATGTATGTAAAATTGCCAATTATTAAATTTTTCATCATTTGGCGGACTAACTGCAGGACCACTGTGAATAACTAAATCTCTATAGTTTGATTCATTAACACTAATATCAAAAAATCTTACATCTTTTGTATCGCGAAATTTTTCATAGCTTATCAATTCAAACATTTTTGATTTGTTTGATTTGATAACTGGAATTTCTAAGCTTGAGTTCAATTTTCTTTAAAGGTTAAACAAATGAAAACAGATATATATATCCAAGAACGTATCAATTAACACTAAAAAAGAAACATATTATTATTTATGTTTTTTGTTATTTTAAGAAATTAAATATTTAGTGTTTATTTAATTTCAAGAGGTTTGATTTCCCAGGATAAAGTATTTTCTAAATTATTTTTTCCTATAAAGTTTCCTGTAATTACAGAGGTTAAATTAGATTTTGAAGATGATACCAATGTTAAATATCTATCATCTATTAATCCTTTCCCGCTTGGATCAAAACCTCTCCAACCAGCACCAGGAATATATAATTCAGCCCAAGCGTGTAAATCCAACTCAGAGGGTAACGGATCTTCAAAATGATAACCACTTACAAACCTACTTGGGATACCTATAGACCTGCAAGCTTCAACCATCAGCATTGCTAAATCTCTGCATGAACCTATACGTTCCCTAAGTGTTCTGCTAGCCGGCCATGCTGGACCTGTATGTCTTTTGGTATATTTAACCCGATCCTGAATAATCTCTATTAACTGGTAAGTAAATGATAATGCGTTATTAATGCTTCCTGCTAAGGCTTCTTGGGCAAGTTCTACAGCAGAGGGGTCGTGTTGCCCATTAGGCATCCATCCCTCTAATGCTCCCTGCAAATCTCTGTTAATAATACTTCTACAAAAAGGTAATGTTAAATCTCTATTTTTAACTCCATCAATAATGTTTGGATGTTTAATAGTTTCAACTTCACTGATTGATTCAATAATTAAATTTTCTGTTAATCCATTGAATCTAATTCTATTAATCTCTTCTCCGCTGGCAGCAAGTAATGGATAAATAATTTCTGGTTCTGGGGTTATTTTTAATTCAAAATTCTTTAGCTTTTGGAATCCATTTGACCTTGGCTTTATACATAATCTATGCTCGCCTAATTGAACAGGGTCTTCGTATTTATATTCAAGTTTGTGAATGTATTTAATTCTCATTAATAAACTTATTAATTAATAAAATATTTTTCTTGAATGAGATCATTTAATTTATTTAAATCTATTTGCAATGAATCGATTGCCTCATGCAAACCATCATTAATTATATCTTCAATTCTGATATAACTCCACTTTGCTTTAAGCAAACCTCTCATGCATTCTAATTCTGATGGATTTTCAATACTTGGAGATGTATCTATTGTTTTAAGAGTATTGCTTATCCCATCAAGACAGTATCTTACTGATCTAGGGAAAATTGGATCAAGTAAAAGAAATCTCGCAACTGAATTAGGCTTTATAGAATTTTGCACTGCTTTCCTAAACATTTGATAAGCTCCAGCTGAACGTAAAAGAGCAATCCATTGCAGCTCATCAAGAACTCCTCCAAGTTCATCTAAGCTGGGTAGGAGTAAATAATATTTAACATCTAAAATTCTTGATGTTTTGTCAGCTCTTTCGATTAATCTACCAAGTATGCTGAATCTCCAGGCAAGATCTTTGCTTAAAGTCGCATCTGTAATTCCATAAAAAAGCTGACATTCCCTCCTTATTTCACTTAATTGTTCTTGTCTTGGTTTATTCCATATGGCTTCTCCTTCTTGCATATTCCAATATAAAATATTAATTTGTTCCCACATTTCGGTGGTCATGACATCTCTGATTTGTCTTGCATTTTCTCTTGCCATTTGAATGCAAGAAATTATGCTATTTGGATTTAAACGATCTCTTATTAAAAAATTAATAACGTCATCAGGTTTTTTCTCTGGGAATCTTTTATCAAAAGATTCTCTGTCACTAGAAGCGTCAATTAACGGTAGCCAGGGTTCTGCACTTCCTGGCGGACAATCTAATGACATTGCTTCGCTTACTTCAACGAAACGAGATATGTTTTCAGCGCGTTCTAAATAACGATTGATCCAATAAAGAGATTCTGCTACACGACTTAAAAGCATATTATTTACCTACAACCCATGTATCTTTGCATCCTCCACCTTGAGAAGAATTAACGACTAATGATCCTTTTTTTAATGCTACTCTCGTTAGCCCGCCTGGGCTAACCCATGAATCTTTTCCTCTTAAGATATATGGTCTTAAATCAACATGACATGGATATAGTTCTCCATCACATAACGATGGCACAGTAGATAATTCTAATGTTGGTTGTGCTATGAAATTTCTAGGATTATTTTTAATTTTATTAGAGAATTCTTCTATCTCACTCGTTGTTGAGTGAGGGCCAATTAACATTCCATAACCCCCAGCTTCTGCGACAGACTTAACAACAAGTTTTGATAAATTTTCTAGAACATATTCACGATCCTTTTGATAATGACAAATATACGTTTCTACATTCTTAATAATAATATCTTCATCAAGATAATATTTAATCATTTTGGGAACAAAAGAATAAATCATTTTGTCATCTGCTATTCCAGTACCAGGTGCATTTGCTAAAGCAACATGACCTGCCTTAAAAACATCAAGTAATCCGCTAACACCAAGGCAGGAATCTTTTCTGAAATTAAGAGGATCTAAGAAATCATCATCAATTCGCCTATAAATGACATCTACTCTTTTTAATCCAGAGGTAGTTTTTAAATATACATAATCATCATTACAAACTAAGTCATGACCTTGAACTAGTTGGATGCCCATTTCTTGAGCTAGATAACTATGTTCAAAATAAGCACTATTAAAAATTCCTGGAGTTAGTAAAACTATCTTGGGAGTATCTGTCCAAACTGCAAGTTCTTGAAGAGTTTTTAAAAGATATGATGGATATTCATCAATTGGTTTTACTATTCTTCCAGAGAAAAGATTAGGAAAAATATTCTTCATAACTAATCTATTTTCTAAAAAATAAGCAACTCCAGAAGGGCATCTTAAATTATCTTCTAAAACATGCCAATCTCCTTTTCTATCCCTTATTAAATCAAGTCCTGAAATTTGACACCATTTATTTAGTGGAGGTTTGAAACCTATCATCTGAGGTCTCCAACCTTCTGAACTCTCTATTAATTCTCTTGGAATTATTCCATCATTTATTATTTTTTGAGAATTATAAATATCATCTAGGAATAAATCTATTGCCTCAAGCCTTTGTTTTAGGCCTTTTTCTAACGTTACCCAATCATCTTTACTAATTATTCTGGGAAGTGGATCAAAAGGTAATATTCTCTCAGTACCTTTTAAACCAGTATCGTTTAATCTAAAAGTTGCACCATGTCTTAGTAATAATTTTTTTGCGGCAGAGTGATTCCTGTTTAATTCTTCAAGTCCCATATTATCTAAAGATGAAAGAAGTGGAATCAATATTTCTCTAGCAGAGTTAACATTATCCTTAAAGTATTCATCAAAACTATTTTTAGGCTGATAACTTGAAAACATATATTTCATCGTTTAGTAACTTTTACTTTAGCTTTATATCTTTATTCGTATTTATGGCTACCAAAAATAATATCTCTTGACTAGATCTATATCATTATTTTGATCATTGCAGTATATTTCTTAAAAATCTAAAAAGCATGGGTTCTAGTAATTGGCAATTTGTTTTTTTTAGATATTTCGCAAGCTTTCTTTTTATCCTCTCTCATAGTTTGCTGGTTCTTGATCATCTGCCAGTAGGGGCGGCACTTCACGGACTTGGGGAAGTTTTTATTGCACCTTGGGCTTTTAGGGAAAGAGCATGGGATCTTGTTGTTATTGCAGTTTTATTTTTCTTCTTCGATATCTGGGGACTTATAAACACTCCTTGGAATTAACTGATATTATTTATTTACTAAATCTGGGAAAATCATAATAAAAAATGAATTCTTATTTTAATCAAATTTATAAAATAATTTTTCTTTTATTATTTATTAATAGTTCCAATTTACATGCACATAATTTATTTAATGGTGGTTGCAAAGAACATTGTGGGCATAAAGTTAAAGTAATAAGTAATAAAAACAAATTAAAAAATATTGATGATCAAATAAATATTGAAAGTAAAAATTCTTGTTTAAATAAATCACTTTGTAGAGGTTGACCTCTTGAGATTTTTTTAATTGTTTTAAGCAGTTTGATCTTTGATAATTATCATTAAATTACCATTTGCTTGATAATTTTTATTAGGAGGATTTATTTGATTTTTAATTAAAAAAATAAAAGTATAAATCAACGGTAGAAGTAATGATGAAGCAGCAACTAAAGCGATTATTTGGTTTAACTTAATATATGGTTTTTTTACGAGATCCTCTCCGCATAATCCACAAATCAAATTTCCTTTTAAGGATTGTTTTTGAAATTGATATTTAGGATTGCAATATGGGCAATAATATCGAACCATTTTTAAATTTTATTGTTTTAATCATTATCTATAAAACTGGAAGAAAGTCATCTTAATAAAAAAAAGAGGGCTTATTAAAGCCCTCTTTTATCTCTTACTTATATTTTTTACTGAAGTTAATAACGCACCTAAATCATGGATCCTTGTTGCTAACTTCTATTAAGCTAATGCTCACCAAAATTAACTAATTGTCTTTAACTGGGGCAAAAACTCTAGAATTAAGCTTGTTTCTTAAAGGGCACCTAAACGATGCAGAAGAAGGAAGCTTAGACATTAATAAAAAATAATTGGAGCAGTTAATTAAATTAGTTCGGTTTATTCCGAAATTTCAGGCAGGCTATCGATCATTTTGAAAGACCTCCTAGAACTCAACAATATAAAATTAGGAAAATATCTCACTAAAGACAATCCGTTTTTATACGCATTGCTTTTTAATTAAAAATGTCCGAGAGTAGTAATCAATCGTACTAATTTTTTTGAGGTATTTTTAGTAAGTTTTGCTTATTTCTTTTGATATTTAATTCGACTATCTTAATTTTAAATAATTGAGGTTATCTTTTATGAAGCAGTCGAAAGAAGTTAGTAAAACTGATGAATCTAATCCTGTAGATGAATATTTTCAATGTCTCTCATATTGCGATATTCACCCAAAAGGAATAGATAATGACTGTGAGGTCATTTGTATGGAAAGACATTTAAAAGCCAACTATTGGTAATTATAAATTTCTACTTTTTACTTAAATCCCTTTGAAAAAAGGTTAGTACGAACTTTAAATTTCCATACATTTACAACACCTTTTGCATTAACTGCTGCAAGTGCACAATCATCAGGTCTCCAAGATATTGCCCCTACTAAATCTCCAGCGAATGCCGCCCCAACGGGATCACCATTGCCGTCATTCTTTAGGAAACTTGCGACAACAGAACCATCCCTAGATCCTGAGGCTACGAGCATACCTTTATTTGAAAAGGCTAGGCTCGAAATGGGTTCTGTATGGTGACATAGCTCTCCTGGCATAGTCCCTTCTGGACCATTTCCTATAAAGCTCCAAACTGTAATTCTTTCACTGCCACTAGTTGCTAATAATTTTCCGCTGTCATCAAAAGAAAGATGACTTGGTTTACCAGGGTATCCAGTCATTTCGGCATCCATTCCTGTTGATCTTCTCCAAAAATGAACAGAATTGTCTTGACTCCCACAGGCGACTATATCTCCATCGGGGCTTAATTCCATAGATACCAATGATCCTTGCCATTCGAGTTTTTGATTCGTTTTATTATTAACTATGTCAAAGAATGTCACTCTTCCATAGCAAGCAGTTGCTAGCTCATTTTTATTTGACCACGTTATTGCACTTACTGTGCTCGGATGGTCTTCCGAGATCCATTTCTCTTCACCAATTTCATTAAAAACATATACTTTTTTTGAGGAAGCTATGGCAAGAAATAAACCGTCATTAGACCACTTGAGGTGTTCTACCCAACCTTTGCCAAGATCAAGTGTTTTAATAACTTTACCTTCATGGCAATTACAAATTTGAACATTTCCATCCTGACCTGATGATGCAAAAATTTCACCCTCTGGATGAATTGCCATTGCTAGTAGACCACCAGAGTGAGTATTTTCTTTTTTCCAAATAATTTTTCCAGTATCTCCTTCGAATGCAAAAATACCACCTGCTACGTCACCAACAATAAATTGTTTTCCTTTAAGAGCCCAACCACATGCTATGGCGTAATCGTTAACTTCAGCAGTCCATCCTTCATGGAACATGCCTCTTGGGCTAAATGGTTCTATATCAGGCATTTATCAAAGCCTTCTTGCATCTCTTTCTCATTTAAATTTCTACCGATAAAAACAAGTTGATTTCTACGAGGTTCGTTACCCCATTCTTTATCAGGTTGTGCAGTAAATAACATGTGAACTCCCTGGAAAACTATTCTCCTTGGGTTACCTGAGTAACTTATGAAACCTTTAGTTCTGAATATATCCACTCCTTTTTCTGATAGAAGTCTTCCCATCCAAGTATTTAGTTTTTCTGGGTCAACATCTCCAAAACGCTCTATAGCAATTGAGCCTACTTCATCATCATGTTCGTGCTCTGCTTGCCAGAATCTTTCAGTATTAAATGGAATCTCTTTATTTTCGCCACTTTTAATGACTTTCATATTGAATTCTTCAGCAGTATGCTGTGTAAACAAACCTATTTTTGTTGGTTTTTCTATGTTCAGGATGAAGGATTTATTTCCTTTATCCTCCAATTTGAGATTTATATGTTCTCCATATGGGATAGTATTTCCAGGATCTAAACTATTAGCTTTTTCTGCATAAAGTCTCACAGAGGATTCAGCACCATCTTTAAGTTCCTCTTCACTCTCTCCTTGGTTAGCGAGGGCTACTAAGGACATTTCTGGATCGGGTCCTTCTTCTAGCATTAATTCATATTTACCTGCATCAAGATCGTAAACACCTGTCCATTCAAAAGGATATTCTGGTTCAAGGAATGTTGGCCTGCGTTTAAGGATCTGATCAAGATCAAATGCACTTAGATTTAAGACTGTTTCAATTGGTACTTTGGCATTCTCGGCTCTAATAATGCGAGTCATTCGATTCATATCTCTCAATCTTGATTCAAGGGTATCTAATGCATCATCAGAGACTAAATCAGTTTTATTAAGGACAAGAACATCTGCAAATGCCACTTGTTCTGAACTTTCTTCACTCCTGCCTAGCTGTTGATCAATATGTGCAGCATCAACTAAAGTCACAATTCCATCAAGAGTAAATTCAGAACTAATCTCTTCATCCATGAAAAAAGTCTGAGCAACTGGGCCTGGATCTGCTAATCCTGTAGTTTCCACTAAAACATAGTCAAACTTATCTCTTCTTTTCATAAGGTTGCCAAGGACTCTTATTAAATCACCGCGAACAGTACAACAAATGCACCCGTTTGACATCTCAAATACTTCTTCATCGGCATTAATTACGAGACCTTGATCTATACCTACTTCACCGTATTCATTCTCTATTACGGCTATTCTTTTCCCGTGCTCTTCACTTAAAATTCTATTAAGCAAAGTAGTCTTCCCTGAACCTAAGAAGCCAGTGAGGATGGTTACGGGAACTTTATCTTTGATGCTCATTTACTGATTTTTACTATATAAACAATAGTTTAATAATAGTAATAATAAAAAATGAAAACCGTTTTTATTAGAAAAATTTAATCTGAAAGTTTGTACCATTCAGACTCAAGATTGGAGCCAGATTCTTTATCACAACTTCCACCTAATGAATCAACAATTGTACAAGTATTGTGAACAGCTACTGAAACAGTATTACCATCCATCATCAATCCATCAACAAATATTTGATCAGGAGAAATAGGAATAGAACTTTGTCTGCTTAGATTTCTTAACAGTTTGGAAGCAGGTTTTTGCTCTGGGAAAAGAGCCAAAACATTATCTTCTTTAAGTTCTTTAAGTACAGACTTTATATTTTCCGGTCTTAAGCTTGAGGAGTCTCCAAGAAAGTCAAGTAAACTAATGGTTTCAAAACCAAAAGCATCACCGTAGTATTCCATCGCCTTGTGTTTAGACACAATTACTCTGTTCTCCTCAGGAATGGAGCCTACTTGTTCGACGATCCAACTATCCAAGTCTTCCAAGATAGAATCAGCCTTTTCAAATCTTTCATTAATTTGCTTTCTTATGCTTCTCTTAGAAGCATCCTTCTTTAAACTTTCGTTTATAATGTTTCCCATTTTTATAATGTTATGAGGATCATGCCAGACATGAGGATCTAGTCCTCCATGATCATGATGATGATGCCCCTCTCCTTCATCTGGTACTTGTGCTATCGGCTCTACATCACTATTCAATGCGTCTTTAAAAAAGTGCTCATTTGCCTCAAACTCAAAAGGCATGTGTTCAGTAAAGAATGTATATTGACCATCTTCTTTAATTTCCACGTTGAAAACTGTGCTTTCTTTTCGTTGATCAAAGTTAAGCACAAAAGCTTTATTACTTGCTGTAAGAGTCCCATTATTATTTCTCTTTGTTGAGAATCTAGATCCTAATAGTTCTTTAGCTAAATCTTCCGATCCCTCTATGTCATTAGATTTTAGAATTACCATTTTCATTGCAGGATCTGCATATTCGCCATCAACTTTTGCGAATGACCATTTGTAGGATCCTTTAGATAACTGGAATTTACCTGCCCATTCAAAAGCTCCTTCAGCGTGGTCATCATGTCCACCATGATCTGAGTGATCGTCATGACCTCCATGATCAGAGTGGTTATCTACCTTAGCTGAATGTTCAGCGTGATCATCATGTCCCGAATGATCAGAGTGGTCATCTACTTCTATTGCGCTAACACCTATAACAACTGTTTGCTTTTTGCTTTCCCAATTTCTCATACTTGGAGTCATTTCTTTACCAAGAGTGAATACTTTATCGGCGTTATTAAGTAATTGAGCTTGTCTTGGATTGATCTTAAAGTCATGAACATCCTGCTTTCTATCTACTAAGCATGTAACCTCGTCTGAAGGTAATGCAATTGATTTAACTAAATCACAAACTAGTGGTTCTACTGCTACGTAAGACTTTTCCTTAGCCAAAACATCCTGCCCAAAACCAGAAAATATTATTGTTCCTGCTATCACGGAATTTTTGATTATTGAATTACTTGAATTTTTTTTATTTGTTAAAAGTCTTTTCAAAATTGACATAAAAAATTATTAAATACTTAAAAATGATAATCATTTTCATTATACATAGCAAGTAAAAGTATCAAATGTTATGAAAATAATACGCAACTTGTATTATTGGTAAGCTTGTAAAGTGACTTTTTTAAAAGATTAATTAATGGCTACTTTAGTCGCTGAAAATTTAACCTTTGCATACTCAAAAAAAAGTAAGCCAGTTTTGAATAAGGTATCGGTTGAGATTAAACCTGGAACTCTAACAGCGTTAGTTGGCCCAAATGGCGCAGGTAAATCAACTCTTTTGAGAATTTTGCAAGGACAAAATACTCCAGATAAAGGCGAAATAAAAATTGATGGTGAAAATTTATATAGATCTAGAGCTCTTGTGGCACTTATGCCTCAAAGAAGTTCTATGAATTGGAAGTTCCCCATCACAGTTGAAAAATTGATATCTCTTGGTCAAATAAAGTATTCAAAATCAAGAAGTAATAACCCATTTCAAATTAAGACTCTTCTAGCATATCCTAATTCATGGATTAATAAATGTTGTGAATTAGAGGCGACAATGCAGAGAGTAGGCATTGCAAGTTTGGCGAATAGAAGACTCGATTCTCTTTCAGGAGGACAGCAGCAAAGAGCTCTATTAGCAAAAACTCTTATGTCCCCGGCAAAAATATTTCTTTTAGATGAACCTTGTGCAGCTTTGGACCCACCTGCGAAGGAGGATTTTCTTAAAATTGTTCGTCAACTTGCCGATGCCGGACTTTCTTTGCTCGTAAGTAGCCATGATTGGGGCGATTCTTTAAATAACTATGATCAAGTAATCGTTCTTGATAAAAGTGTTTTGGCAGTTGGTAGTCCTGACCAAATACAAGATAAATTAGAAGCAATAAACATTAGCTCTATAAACGAAAATAATTTCTGTGATTAGAGAATGTTACTTTTTAATTCTGAGCTTGATAACAGTTTTGGCAAAGCCCGAAATACTCCAGGGTATGAAACAACAATTGGAATTTCTTTGGATTTGTTTTGGGTGTATGAATATCTTTTACCGGGCATCCTTCCATTTTTGATGTCTCACCACATTGAACACAGGTCAAATGATGAATATCTCTATCTACGGGAGTGTAAAGAACCTCTCCAGTTGGGAGATGTCTAGAACGTATTAAGCCATGCTTTATCAGAACTTGAAGATTCCTGTAAACAGTCGTCAGTCCCATAGCCTTTCCGCTTTCTATCAATTGTCTATGCAACTCTTGACCAGTCAATTCATCCTCGCATTTATTAAGTTCTTCAAGAAGTTGTTCTTGTCTTTTGGTAATGTCAGACTTAGTTACCATTGTTTCCGAAATCTTTTTTTGTCCCGTATTTTTGATCATACCGAATCATTCGAATAATGTCTTTTATTAATAACAACTGGTGGCTGGTTCCATTAATAATAACTATATTCTCTGGGATTTTATGCCCAGCTATGGGAACTGTATTAATCACGCATAAGAGATTATTACAAGTTAATTTAATCTCTCATTGTGTGTTGCCTGGACTTGCTCTCGCATTAGCGCTTGGAATTCACCCCTCAATTGGTGGTGTTATAAGTGGTCTTCTGGGCTCAGTAATTGCGGAAAGTTTAACTAATAGAAAAAGTGAAAATTATGAAGCAGTTATGAATACTATTCTCGCTGGAATGCTTGGATTTGGGGTCCTTATAATCCCTTTACTCGGAATAAGGATTGATTTGGAGGCAGTATTATTTGGCGATTTATTGACAGCAAATTTTGGAGATTTACTGAGAACAATTATTGCTTTTTTAGTATTTATACTTTTAATGACTTTTGGATATGAAAAAGTTGTTTATGTGGGATTGGATCCAGAAGGTGCATCCGCGAGCGGTATAAACGTTTCTTTATTGAATCTTGCTTTGAGTTTAACAACGGCATTAGTAATTGTAAGTTCAATGTCAGCAGTGGGAGTAATTCTCGTTATTGCTCTTCTTTCTACCCCAACACTGTTAGGGCTTAATAAGGCTCATAGTTTAAGAATTGCAATGATGAGGTCTTCATTTTTTGGATTATGTATCTCACTTTTGGGCTTTATTCTCTCTATAGTCTTTAATTTGTCGCCTGGACCTGCAATTAGTGTTATTTGTGTCGCATCTCTTTTGATTCCTAAACTTCGTAAATAATTAAATCTTAAATGTCCAATCAGAGTTCAATGCTTGAGCTTCTGGATTGTTTTTTAAAGCTAATTCCATAGCCTCTTTTTTATTATTAGCTATAACAACTTCATCAAATTCCTTTCCATTTTTTTTGAGACTTACTTTGAAACGCATAAAAATTTTTTAATTAATCAAAAGTTAACCACTAAGCAAATAGATTTAAATACTTTTAAAAGTTAATTGATGAAATAGAAACTTTAGTTATTTTGAAGTTTTTCTACTACAGATTCTTTCTCAATTTTAGCTACATCTTGTAATCCATTAGCATCAAACCAAGGAGCGTTTTCCCAATTAAATCCTTCACCAAACGTATTATCGGGAGCAGCTACGTACCAGTGACATGAAGAATCGGGAACATCTACAGCACATTTTGACCAGTCAGCTTCCCACTGTGGAACTTGTACCCACATCACAGATGCTAATAAAAAAGAAAAAATAAAATTCATAATTATCGGTTAGCAAAATTTTGAAAGATTTTTTTCACATTCTTTCTTTCTTTTCTTCCAGTAATTCTCAAGTATTTGATATTTATGCTTATTTTTGAATTGACTTAAATGAATATTATTCTGATTAAGAACTGAAGTATTTTTGATTTTCATGACTCAAGCTGTCTACGTAGAACATATTTAAGACACTTTATAGATTTTTTGAAGTGAATTTATACTTAATTTTGTCTTACTTTTGTGTAGGTAAGTATTTTTCGGGATTATTTTCAATATAAGTAAGCGAATATTTGACAATACCTACTATTACTGAAAAAAGAGCAATTGCCGAAATAAGAAAAATGATTTTTTTGTAAATGCTTTTCATTAATTTTTTATGTTTTTGATTATTTTTTTCATCAACGCCCAATTTTTCTGAAAGATTTAAATAATTAGTAATTTATACTGTAGCCTTTTAAATTACCTACGGAGTAAATTAAATACATCAGAAACTCCTCACACACTTTTTTCTGATAACTTTAAAAGTACTCAACTGCAATGTTTGAGTACTTTTTGTATTTTTTTGCGATGTGACAGTTAAGATAGAGGTCTATTAGGCATTACATATTTTGAAATTAAGTGTGATATTAAGTTTGTGTGTAGGAGGAATTGATTCATTTCAGTGGAAACAAGGAAACACTTGATTTAAATCAATTTTAAAAAGATCTCTCTCTGAGGGGTCTTTTTTTTTGGGTTATTAGAAATAAATATTAAATTCTGAATATAAAAACATATATGCTTTCTTCCAAAATAATTAGATACGTCATTACAAATTAGTAATTTAATTCGTTAGATTATGCTTCGTTAAATATTTCTGTTAATGAAAATACTTTTTTTAGCAATTTTAATTTGTTCAAGCTTTTTATTCCCTTCTTCATCATTTGCCTCACATGTAGAACTAAAACCTTGTGTAGAGATCGCTCATTGTGTACGCGAAGAATGGGAGGTTAACAATATTGAGAAACCTTTTGAAGAGATTAAAACATTTATCGAAAACACTCCAAGAACTGAGATTGTAGAAATAGATGGCGATTATCTTCATGCTGAGGCAACCAGTAAATGGATGAAGTATGTAGACGACTTAGAAGTATCCTTTCTACCTGAATCAAACATCTTATCAATAAGATCAGAATCAAGAGTTGGAGAAAGTGATTTGGGAGTGAATCAAAAAAGAGTTGATTTACTAAAATCAAAAATGTTTTAAGATAAAAAAGTTAAAAAAAATTTTATTTTTATTGTTTTTTGTATAACTTTTCCATTTTTAAAAAAAATTAGCAGATAAAAAAGTGATAATTGTCATCATGCCTTGAATAATGGCAAATTTATTAGATTTTCTCTGAAAAGATGATCATAAATTTTATATATTTATTGTTATCTAGTTTTGTTTTTTTCTGGTTTTATATAAATATTAAAAAAACTGGAGTTAAATGGATAATCAAAGGTCTTTTGCAAATTGGAATATTGGTATTATTCATTGGAGGGTTTTTCAAAATATTTTTCACCTTACCCCCTAATTTATTTATAAAAATATTTTTTTTTATTATTTATACATGGTGCACTGTTGGAATAAATGTAAATTTCATGATCCCTTTGATTAGTTTGATTGACCAAAAAATAGTAAAAAAATAAAACTAAAATATGCCTTAATTCTCAGTACAAAAATAAATCTATTTCTTTAATCTGCAATATTAAAATTTATAGGATTTATTTTTTCCTTTTGAAAGTCTTTTTCTTGTATACCTAGTCTTTAATGCCAAGTCTGTCATTATATATATTCCAAATAAAAGAAGGATTATTCCAATAAAGTATTTCATTATTTTTTATGTAATTACTATGTTTGAGATTTATAATTATGCCAACTAATTTTAATATCTATTTCTTGAGATAAATTTCTTGTGACTGGACATTCTTTGGAAGCTTTTTTCAAAAAATCAATAGTTTCATTAGAAGTGTTCTTTGGTATAAAAATATCTATTATTAGTTCTTTTATCTTCCTCTCGCTATTTTGTGTCATTACTTTTTCAATATTTAAATATATACCTTTCAAATCAAATCCTTTCAATTTAGCTTTGATGGCCATAATGGTTAGCAGGCAAGTACCTAGAGATGTTGCTAATAAATCAGTTGGAGAAAAACTTTCACCTTTACCGCAGTGATCTAAAGGTGCATCAGTTCTAATAAGACTTCCAGATTGTAGATGAATAGCCTCACAGTTTAAATTTCCTAAATAAGAACATTTAACTTTAGTCATTTTAAAAAATTAAATTAGGAAAATATTATTAGTAAAAAATTATGGAACATAACAAGATTATTGATGAGAAATTTTTTATTTGCATATTAGTGGAGTATTAAGGAAATTCATCATTCAAGTTTTGAAATCAGTTTTTATATCCATATTCCTCTAAGCAATACTCAATTAATTCAATTGATTTATTAAGAGTTCTTTTATTTTTATTTTCTAGATCGAAACATTCATTTAAAACACGTATAGATTCATTTAAGAATGATTCTTCTTTATTTTTTATATCTTTAACTTGATTTATATAAATTAATTTTTTAATCCCAATTAGGGAAAATATGATTATTGATATTGTAAAAATTGCTATTTTGAATTTATTCATACAATTAGTTATTACCAATATTTTAATTTACTTAATATCTGAAAACTTTACATAGCTTATAGAACTAAGTAATTACATACGTAGCTGCTGTTATTGCTATGGCAGTAATTGAAATGAAGATGTATGGAACAACCTTTAAAGGTATATATAGATTATTTTTAGACATAACTAGAACCTTTATACAAATAATTACATTCCCTTTAAACTTTATAAGTCTTCAAATATACAAATTAATTTTCTTTGTATAAATTCAATCCTTTTAAAGATTAACAAATTTATATTCATTGAATTTTCATTAAATAAAGTATCTCTAAATCTTGTCTTGAGTCCGATATTTTTCTTTTTAAAAAGATTAATTCTTCTTGGCTCATTTTTGATTCTTTTATAATCAATTCTGCTTGTTCAATAGCATGTTCTATATTTCTAATTTTAATATCTCTTATTGAGGGATCATCTTTACATGCTTTTTTAGTATTTGCATCTAACATATGTACGAAAATATTACCTTGAATATAATCTAATTTAAAACTTCATTATGCTACAACCGCAAATTTAATTAAAATAAATTATTATTAAATTAAGAACTTTAACCTTAGCTAACCCTCTCTTCAATTGATCGAGTGGGTTTTTTTTATGGTGTAATATACTCCTAGCATTTACTATTAATTTGGAAGATTCAAAACTTAATCCTGAGGAAAATAATTCAATCGAATCGTTCCCCAATTTGAATGAAGACAATAAAGATCTTAATGAGGGGAATAAAAAAGAAGAAAATGTTAAGGCATTTACAGAATTTCTAGAGAAAGCAAGTAATCAAGATTCTTCAGAAGAAAAAGTAAAACTTGATTCTGAACAACAAAAACTAAAAATTGACAAATCACTTTTTAAAAGATTTCTTAATAATGGATTTGATGGCATTTCAACTAATCCAAACTATAAAATGTTGGCATTATTAATAGTCCTTTTAATTAATCTGTCTCTATTTTTTGTAATTGGCAATATGGGTAAAGCGTTTTTAAGAAGTGCAGGAATTATGGGTTAAAAATTATTTATTTCTTTTTGGATATTCATCTTTACAATTTTGATTCTTCAAATGAAACTGTGATATTTTCTTGTCAAATTAATATTTAAAAAAAATTTGGATAATAAAGAGCCAGAAAATCCAGTAGTTTATCTTTCTAATTTAGTCAAAAAATTAGATGTAAAAAACAGAAATGGTTTAGTAGCCTTAGCAATAGTAAACCTTTTAGTGATTCTTTTATTTAAATTTTATTTAAAAGGATCAGGATTATTATCTTGAATTTAACTGCTGGTAGTATTATTCAGCATTCTCAAATTGTTTTGCTAATCTAAATGCCTTCTTAATTATTAGAAAGCCACCATATGCTCCTGCCAGTAAAGGTAATACTATTAAAGGGTTAGGGGAATAATTTGAATAATTTTTCACACCCTCAACATATTCATAACCTGAGCATTTAAGAAATATAAAGCTAAAAAATGTGATACTCCAACCAATGATTGATAAAAAGCCACCTTTTTTATCTCCTTCGTAGAATCTGTCTAGACCTAAGCCCCAACCTCCTATTAGGAATATTCCTCTAACAACTGAATTTTTTTCTTGATTTCTAAGCATAATAAAAAAATGTTCATAATGAACATAACCTATTTGTATTTAAGATGTGAGATGTTTTTATTAATTAATCTTTAAAATAAATTTTTGATGGTTTTTTTTTAATTACAAAATTATTATTCAGTGTTTTAGTTAACCATTAGAGATTGTATTTGAATTCAACATGGAAATTGAAGGCCTTATATAAATAAAAATAGACCCATACATATCCTGCATTATTCTCATTTCATCGTCTAAATATACAATTGAAACCTGGCAATTTGGCGATTCTTTATTCCAAGGTAACTTATTCCATACCTCTTTAACTGGATACCATCTATCCATAAGTAATTCACTAAATAATGGAATCTTATTAAGTCCATCAACTTTGGAAACTTTTGTCTTTTGTAAGTTCATATCAAGTAAATTATTTCTTAAAACTAAATCACTTGCTACGGTTATTACTCTTCCACCAAAAGTAGGCAATAGTTTGAACCAACCCAAGATAGGAATTGTTGTGAGCCCAAATATTGTAGTGTCAAAAGTAGATATAAATTCTTTTTTTTCAAAATCAATCTTTTGAGCAATTCTCCCAATAGTTGATATGCCAAAGGATCCTACTTGCAATTGATGTAATTTAAAAAAAAGATTACTTTTAAATTCATCATTTAATGCCTTTTCAATAGCAAGGAAGAAAGGAGAACTTCGAAATAATTCAACATTAGAAAAAATCAATTCCCACTCTCCAGACAATAATTCTTCTGACATTTCAAAACTAAAATCCTTAAGAGCATCAATCAATTTATCCATTTCATTAGCTTTTTCCTCATACATAGGAGAAATTAATTTATTTAATCTTTGCCCTCTATCTGTAACAGCAGCTATTTTATATATATTTGACTTTATCTCTCCAATTTCTTTCATAATTACAATACAAGAAATACTGATTAATCTTAGGAATTTAATTTGAAGTTGATGGCAATTTTAATAATGCTGGTAATAAAATCAATTAATATTCTCCCCACCTTTTACCAATATCAAAACCCCATTCAGTGGTTAATCTAATTACTTCATCATGATTCTTGCATTTTGAAAGGGATAACTTTTTACTAGGATTATTTTTTATTAGCTCAGCAATTTGATTAAGTTGCTCTATTTTTTTTAGAAAATTACTTAGATCTTTATCTGACATTTATCTAGGAAGTAAATTTTTGATCATAAGTAAATATGTAATAAAGAACCCAGGCAACACCAATAATAAGAATTGCAATCATTATATTTACTGACCAAACCACTTCTATCATGAAATTTTTCTTATATATTTTTAATATATCCAAAATTTAAATTAAATTAACCGTTAATAATTTAAAACAAGAACAATACACTACTTTTGCTAAGTGTATAAAATAGTCTTAAATAGTTTAAAAATTATGGGAGAAGCTAAGAGAAGGGAAGAGTTAGGCTTACCACCTAGAGAAAAGAAAAAGGAAAAACAAATATCGAAAAATCAACTAAACAAAATTTTAAATAAATATCCTTATTTACCTTTCATTTTAGGTTTTTCATTACTAGCAATATTAATTATCGATTTAGTTAATTACTACAAATAGATATATAAAAAGGGGATACTTTTAGCAGAAGAGAAGATTATCTTCGCAATTGCGAAATTATTTTTCCATAATAAAAATAAAACTCATGAAACCGATTAACACCTCATGCGCCTTAATTTTAGGGGTACTAACTTTGTTTTCAACATCTAATGCAAATGCAGGTGGCTGCAGTTCTCACACTGAGAAGAAGGCAGAAATTGAATGCTTGTCTGATGATAAAAAATGTATAGAAGCGAAAAAAGAATCACTATACAAAGTTGAGGCCTAAATGTTTGATAATATTGGAACTGCTCTAGTACAGGCATTAGGCTTCTTTGCTGTTTTTGGTTTTTTTGTATATCAAACTTTATTTGCAGATAGCAAACCCAAAAATTCAAAATCAAATCCTAAAAAAACAAAGATTTCCGACAAAAAAGAATCAATTAAAAAAGAACCTAAAAAAGGCTTATTTAACAGAAAATCTAAACCTGTTGAAGAGAATTTAACAGTCCAAAAAAAGGGATTATTTGGGAGAAAAAAAGAAGTTATTAAAGAAGAGATTAAACCAAAGAAAAAAGGTTGGTTTAAATAGGTAAAGGTACTTAAACTCTTTTTTGATATCTTTTATACAAAAACTTTTTTTAGTAACTTTATAATTTATATAAGATAATAACCAAAATGAACCATAGAGAAATCACAAAAAAATATAGCGAATTACTTAACAGGGCTGAGTTTGCTACTGGCCGTAAGGAAGTTGTAGGTCTTTTAAAAAAAGCTGCCAAATTGAAATCTCAGATTGAAATCAATTATTAGATTTTAAAATTAGTTTAATTCTAAATGTAAAAAATTTTTTTAAATAAGTTTTTACATGAGATAATCTGCTTAGATTATTTTTCTTATGAATAAAAAAGGTTATACAACCGAAAGCGGTGGTAGACAAAATGGTTTTGCAATTGAACCAGAAATTAATCCCATATCAGAAGGCGAATCAAAGAAATCCATATTTTTGTTTATTGGAATATTATTACCTTTTCTAATAGGCGGTTTTTATTATTTAAGGACTCTGAATATATTCAGATAATTTATAAGCCATTTTTAGTAATATAATCTTCTGAGCTAACAATATCTTGCATTAAGCTCTCTGATGAAGGATTAAATCCATTTTGCTCTAAAAAAGATTTAACCTTTTCAAATTTTTGCTGAATTTTTTTTGTATATGGAGTTGTCATCAAATAATCGTCCTTTTCTGTTGAATAGTTCATTTGATTAACGAATTACTTTTACAATTAAATTTTGCAAAATATGCTATTGCTGGTGAAGTTATAAATATTACATAAATAATTTAATAGTAATAAATACTTATAAGTTGATTGTGTGAGGTTGATATGGGTTGATTTTTTTAAAAAGTACTTATAGTAACTAGTTCCATTAAATCTCTAGACTGCAGATATTTTTGAAATACTTCAGAATAAAATGCTTTTTTAGCAGCAAATTTTGATTCGAATTCAATTACTAATCCAAGCTGCCCTCCATCCCATTCATTTGAGGTTGATTCTTGTATTAAATCTCTTTTTACTATTACTCCTCCCACAGATTTAATCCAAGGCAATACTGTCCTTATATATTCCAGAAATAAATCAGCATTTGGAATTGAAATTTTCTTAAGCCAATAGCTCTTTGTCATCAAATCAACATATTCTGGGTAGAATATAGCACATGGAGGTAAGTATTTATCCTTAGCTATATACTCCAGCTTTTATTAAATGGAAACCGAAAGTGATTTATTAAATTTACTTCTTAAATCTCCAAATTCAGAGGGTATACGTAATATTGCCGAACAACTTGAAATTGATCATAATTTTTCCTTTAGCAAAGATAGAAATGATTTGCAGGGTGTTTGGGAGCTCAGGTGGAGTAGTTCTAATAGTCCTTTTTTAAAATATTCTCCTCTCATTGATAACCTTCAAATTCTTGATCCCTTTAATTTAAATGGTCTTAATTTACTTAAACCTAGAGGAATAAGATCAATTATTGGTACTGGTATTTTAATAAGACTTAATTACATTAATGAAAAAAAAATTGGGGTCAAATTTACACATGCTGGTGTTATAGGTCCTAAATTTGGAAGAAAAAATATAAAGGTTATGAAAGAAATTAATAATGAACAATTAGGGTGGTTAGAGATAACTTATTTAAGTAATAATCTTAGAATTTGCAGAGGTGATAAAGGAACTTTATTTGTTTTAAGAAAAATAAATTCTCCGACTTTATTCAATAATTTTAAAGAATTTATTAAAATCTATTAGAAATATAAATTAATTCTTTATCCAAATAGACTTTAATACGAAATAAATTGGTAAATATTTAAATGATTCTTTAGGTATTTCATAACTTAAGAATTTTAATGCTTCTTCTAACCAGTAACCAATATCAAATCCTAAAAGAATTTTTTCTACAACAAACCAAAATTCTTTATCAAATATAATTCTGAAATTTAAGTAAATATATTCCCAATGAAAGGTATTCCAATATTGGGTTAAAAATGAGGATAAAATAAGCCAAAGTGATATAAATATAAAACTTTTAAGAAATTTATAAAATTTTTTCATATAACAGCAACTGTCTTATTGAATTTCAAATATCCCTTATTATTATTATGATCAAATTTTATTTCCATGAAATATATCCAAAAAGATATAAAAATATTGCAAAAATAGTAAATTTTTGTGGAATTAATAATCTATTCTTCTTTTTTTAGATTCTGGGCCTTTATATTTTTATTCTTAAGAAAAAATCCTAAAAACAGAAAAGCAAAATATATTAGTAAACTAATGGCAAAAATTAAAACTATCTTTGAAATATCCATAAAAGATTTTTAACATAAATTACAGCATTTTTTGCAAAGTTTTATCTATGGTTATGATTTTTCATTTATCACGATAACGAACTTCAATTATTAAGCTAATAATAATATTTAAATCATATGCAAGTAGCTTTTGCCTGGAGCCTTTGTCTATCAGTTGGTGTTGTTTTATTATCAATTATTCCATTAACTATAGGGAGAGTTAAAGCGGGATATTCTGTTGAAAATATGTCTGCTCCAAGGGCTTTATTCGATGAATTACCTTCTTTTGGAAAAAGAGCAGTTTGGTGTCATCAGAATTGTTGGGAAAGTATTTCACTACATGCACCCGCATGTCTTCTTTGTTTGATGACTTTAACTGACTCTAATATTGCAATAATTGCAGCATTGATTCATCCTATTTTTCGTTTTTTATATATTGGTGCATATGTATTTAATATCCCCACAGCTAGAGGTTTAATGTGGGCCTCAGGTATTTTTACAACACTTTTGCTTTACAAAGAGGGCTTAAATCAATTGATATAAATTATTTAAACAATAAATTTTTCTAAATCTTTTAATTGATATTCATTGATTAGTTCTACTTTATTTGATTTTGCTAGTTGATGAGCAGACTTTGTAAAGCCAGATTTTGAGACTATTATTGCATGTGTACCTTTCCAAAATAATTTACCAGCTGAAATTTCCTGAACTGCTTTATTTCCAATGGCTTTTTCATGATCTTTGCATTGTATACATATTCTCAAATCATTTATTGACGCAATTAAGTCAACCCCTTGATCTCCTGTATTAGGGGTTTCTTTTACTTCCCAGCCATTTTGTTTGAGAATTTCCATACAATGATTTTCAAATCTAATACCTTTTTTGTAGTTTCCCTTGTTTTTACTTGAGTAGTTTTTTTCTATTAGGTTTAAGCATGATTTCTCTATTTGACTTGCTATGAAGACAAACCAATCTTCAGTCTCGAGTTTTCTAATAGATCCAACTATCTCATCATCAATAGTGGGATTTTCATTACAATATGATCTCCACTTTTTGAAAAATAATTCCACATTGCCAAATTTTTTTAAGATTACTTTTTCCCAGAAGTATGGTATACCCTCTTTAAATCGTTTAGATCCATTAAATATATTTTTCTCAATGGCTTTTTCATCAAGAGGTGGATTGCCAATCCATTTTTTATAATCCTCGTTACCGTAAGCATCTATTTCCCTTAATCTGATCCTCTCCTCTAACAAATTGTATTTGTTCTCGTCTATTAAATTATTAATTGTTTGAATAAAGAAATTGGAATTTAAGGCATTATTTATTTTTAACTTTTTCTTTTTAATTTGATAATCTCTCACAATTATAAAAATTAAAAAAATGATAAAAATAATTAAAATAAAAAAAAATTTCATTAAAGATTTTTATTTTCTATCTAAAAAGTTTTTGTTTTTCTAATAACAAAATTATTTTTTGTTATTACTGAAGATTCATTTACTTCAAACCCATTAATTGCTGATATTTCTCCTTTTATGCCTTCTAATGTTAATTGCTCGATAATCCCTTTTATTACTTCATCCTCGACCAATTTTCTATCAATTCTTTCAGGTGTAATATCTGTAAGCCATTTTGAGGTCTTTTTTTTTACTACCTCTGTAGGGTTAGTTATTTTTAAGTAGATAGCCATTTTTTAAGTCATTCAGTTGAATTATAAGCATTAAATCTTCTTAACTTTTATTATTGTCATTACTTTCCCACTCAAGAAATTGAAAAACAAAAATTGCAAAGATAGAGAAAAATACTATAAATAACCCTAACCATCCTATAAATTTGTGCTCTGTAAAAAGATTTGTGAGCATTGATTTTTCTTGATATCTTGATTCCATTTCATATTGATAAGAATCAATAACTTGAAATATATTCATAATTAATAAATTAATAAATCGTTTAATTAGTGGATAATAATTTCAACCGTTTAATTTACTAAAAGCTTCCGATAAGAAATCTGGCCTTTTTCTTATTATAGAAAAATTCAGTTTATTTATTAAGACTAAATTGACTTCGGCAATCGTTAAGATTTCATTTTTCTTGTTAAGAAATTCTGAAATTACATTAATCCTAGGACTTTTATTAATATTGAATTCGCTCTCGATTATTATTTTTTCACCAAGAAATAAAGGAGATTTATATTTTATTGAAGTATTGATTAAAGGTAAATCAAAGCCATTTTTAGTTAGTTCGAAATAGCTTATACCTACTTCCGAAAGTGCATTTATTCGGCTTTCTTCAAGCCAATTAAAATATTTACCGTGCCACATCACGCCTGCATGATCTACATCTTGAGGTAAAACAATTTTTTCTATTTTCCAAACTGGTTTCGAGTTCATCTTTTATTTAAAAAATATTTTTATTCAATGAAATAAAATTATTTTGATATTGTAGATTAATTTTGTTTATTAACATAAGAATCATCAAGACTATATTTATAAAGTTATGTTTAATCGTAAAAATAGAAGTAGAAAAATGAAGAAGATTTTTCAATGGGAAGAATATTTAAATTGGAAAAATATGTCAAAGGAACAGAAATTAAATTTTAAGAGGGCGTGCTTGTTCCCATTTCTCGTATATATAGTTTATGTTTTTCTTAATCATTACTCCTTGGCAATTCTTTTGTTACTAGGTCTTTATTTTTTAATTAGATTTAAAAATAGAAATAAATTGGGAAGATGAATATTTTTTTATTTTGATTTATTTAGATTTGTTTTAAAATTATATAGATTTTCTAAATAACTTTATTGGCGTATGACAATAGTATTAGATAAATTTTTTTTATGAAAAGAATTATTTTGTTTTTATGTGTATTAGTTTTTTCAATATTTTCTAATACGAATAATTTATTAGCAAAAGAAATTGAAAATAACATTAAAGATAATATTTCTAATGAAATTGAAGAAATTAAGCCTGATAATAAAAAAAATAATATTTCTAATTCTTCAGCAGAAGATATTTTTGGTGATGAACAAACTTTTCCATTCGTTGCAGGTTTGGGAAAAAATGCAGCCCATTGATTTCAATGTTCTTGATAATTTTGAAAAAGATTTTTTAAATACAAATGAAAGGTCTTAGGGTTCTAGAGCTTTCTGAAGCACTTAATGTTGATAGCGCTGATTTATTGGCTGTTTGTGCAATTTTAAAAATAAAAGCCACATCTAGATTAAGCATGCTTTCATTTGAAGAATGTAAAAAGATAACTGATTACTATGAAAATAAAAATTAGAATTTTTTTATAAATTATTTTATTTTTTAATGTCTTTAATCATTGATACTAAAGTTGAATGAATTTCTTCTTCAGATATTTCATTTTTAAAATTGATAATTGCTGATTGACCATCGTAATTGATTTTTATATAACTATTATTAATTTCTTCCATATAAGCATTCTCAAATCTTGATATCTTTCCATAATGAATAAGATATTTGTGCACTGAATCTATGTGATCATTGTTCATGTGATCACAAACTCTTTTACTTGTTTCTTTACTAATAATTTTCATTTAAAAAATAAATTTGTTTTAAGCTAATCAATTTTTTTCATTATTCAAAGTTTTAATCATTTTAATTATTAAATTTTTAACTTCATTTTTATCAACAGCTCTAACCAAGTTATTTCTCAAATTTGATGCTCCTTTAAAGTCTTTGCATGTCCATGAGATATGTTTCCTTGCAATTAGCAATCCGTGATCTCCTTTTTCTTTGATTAATTCATCAAGATGCTCAATAATTAAATATAGTTTTTCTTCTGTGTTTGGTTCTTTAAAATTTTTATTTTCTCTAAGGGCATAATCTATTTCTCCTATTTTCCAAGGGGATCCTAAAATTCCTCGTCCAATCATTACACCATCAGCATTTGTTTTTTTTAAACAATTAAGAGCGTCATCTGGATTTTTGATATCTCCATTAGCAATTACTGGAATTTCCAACAACTTTTTAAGTCTCCCGATCATTTCCCAATCTGACTTGCCTGAAAAACCCTGTTTTCTTGTTCTTCCATGAAGTGTGATCATCGTTGCTCCCGCATCTTGAAGTTTAAATAAGAAATCCTCTATATTTTCTTCTTTGCTATCCCATCCGAGTCGTGTTTTTACTGTTACTGGAACCCTAACAGCTTTAACAACATTTTTGACTAACTCTATAGCAAGTTTTCGATCTTTAATTAAAGCACTGCCTCCACCTTTTTTTGCAATTTTTTTTACTGGACATCCCATATTTATATCAATTAAGAAAGCTCCAGAGTCCTCAGCTTGTTTCGCAGCTTCAGAAACTGCATATGGCCTATTATCAAATATTTGTACTCCAATTGGACCTTCTTCTAAATCTATTTGATTGATTTTTTGTGTGCCATATCCTTTTTTAAGACTTGTGGCATTTATCATTTCTGTAAAAAGTAAAGAGTTTGGAGCCCATTTACGTACAAGTCGTCTAAAAATGTTATCTGTAACTCCTGCTAATGGCGATAGCATTACCTTACTCGTAATTATCCTGTTAATTCCCCTTCCTTTTAGTCTTATATTTGAAGACATATAATTTAAATTTATTTAATCTTTGTTTATTATAAATTCAGATATAGAGCTGATTTTATGTTTTCTATTTATTTCTTAATTTATAATAAGTGCTTTTACTTAAAAAGGCCTAATTGATTTTTTTTTTTGCTAGTTTATGTTGAGTTGAAATTTAAAAAGGAAATTTTTTCTTGTTTATATTAGTATCTATTTTTCTTCCAATAATTATTTTTATTGCACCTATAAATGTAAATGCTATACAAGGTAATTTAGATTTATCAAGTGCTCAAACTTCAGTAGGCAAAAGATTTGCTAAAGTTTTTTGTGATGCTAAGAGGGAAGGTTTAGATTCTGATTTTGCTAGTGAATATGCTTTGAATAATACATATTTGAAATTTGTAGCATTTCCAGATGATGACGAATATTTGGCTGATTTATGGCACTTCACTCATAATAATATATTAGATAATTGTGGTGAATTTGTAGATATAAATGATCTAAAAGACCTAGAGATTTTTTTTAAAGAAGAAGGTTTAATTGCATCAAATAGGGAACTATATTTACCAACTTTTGAGAATAATTAGATTAAATTTTTAGCATGTACTAAAATATAAATAGAATATGAAATTTTATGAAACTATTAGGTTTAAATTCACCTGAAATATTCATAATATTAGTAATTTTGCTTTCAATTTTAGGTCCAAAAAGAGTTGAAAAAGGTTTCTTATTATTCAAAAAACTATTAAAGTTCCTCTTAAGTAAAGATGAAGATCAAAGCTCAGCAAATTCACAAGTAAAATCAGAGGAACCAGAAGAAAGTGAGGTTAAAGAAGAAACAATAGAGTCAGAGGTAAAATCAGAGGAACCAGAAGAAAGAGAAGTTAAAGAAGAAACAATAGAGTCAGAAGTAAAATCAGAGGAACCAGAAGAAAGTGAGGTTAAAGAAGAAACAATAGAGTCAGAGGTAAAATCAGAGGAACCAGAAGAAAGAGAAGTTAAAGAAGAAACAATAGAGTCAGAAGTAAAATCAGAGGAACCAGAAGAAAGAGAAGTTAAAGATGAAATAATAGAGCCAGAAGTAAAATCAGAGGAACCAGAAGAAAGAGAAGTTAAAGATGAAATAATAGAGCCAGAAGTAAAATCAGAGGAACCAGAAGAAAGAGAAGTTAAAGATGAAATAATAGAGCCAGAGGTAAAATCAATTAAACCTAAAAAAAGAACTGTTAAAGATGAAATAATAGACGTAGAAGTTGATTCTGATAATAAATAAGATTTAAAGTAAATAAAAGGATACAGGCCAAGCTTGAATCTTAAAAAAAGGAAATTTTAGGATAATTTCCTTTTTTTTGAATTAAGTATAAAAGTCTTATTTTTAATATTTTAATTTGAATTATAAGAAGGTTTTTATGAATCTAAAGCTACTTCTATGGCTGCGATTAAGTTTTCGTCAAATGGTTTAACACCTGGCTTGAATCTTGCAATTACTTTACTATCTTTCCCTATCAGAAACTTCTCGAAGTTCCATTCAACATCTCCTACAGGTTCAGTTTTGTTAAGGGTTGTGTATGGTTCTGTGGTGCTGCCTTTGGCATGAACTTTTTCATAGATTTCAAACTTAACTCCATATTTTGTTGTGCAAAAATCTTGTATTTCTGAAAGAGAGTCGGGTTCTTGTTTTCCAAAATCATTACAAGGAAATGCAAGTATTCTTAGGCCTTTGCTTGAATATAAATCATGTAGCTTTTGAAGATCCTCATATTGAGCGGTATTCCCGCAATAACTAGCTACATTAACAACTAAAATTACTTCCCCTGAATATTCACCTAGTTTTATGGATGATCCGTCTGCGGAAAGAACAGTAGTATTTTGTACGTCAACTTGCATGTCTAAAAAAATTCACCCCTTGAAGATAACATTGTATAGACTTTATTGTGTTTAATTTATATGGTAGTTTTGTTTATTTCTTTTATAAGTTTTAATTTTTCATCTATTAAACCATTTATAATTAATATTATTAATCAGTTTAAATTTGGACCCTTTAGACCCACTTACTGAAATTATATATTCCGGTCAAGGATTTTCATCTGCAATTGCTTTAGAAAGAATTATTTGGGCAATGATTGGAATCTTTTTTTTGGGATCAATTTCAAGATCAATAACTAATAGTATTCGAAGTCAAAATTGGTTTGGTAGAAATTTTTTATTTAGTTATTCTAAAGATAAAAAAATTACAGATGATAAATCTTCACAACCTTTTGGTGATGAGGAATAAGTTTTATATATATGAAAGAATCAATTTTTTCTAAAAAGAGAATTTTGTTACTTGGTAGTGGCGAGCTTGGAAAAGAATTAGTAATAGAATCCAAAAGATTAGGATTAGAAGTTATTGCAATTGATCGATATGAAAAAGCTCCGGCAATGCAAGTTGCTGATTATTCAAGAGTAATTGATATGGGAGATAAAAATATTTTAAAAAATGTCATAAAAGAATTTAAGCCTGATTATGTTGTTCCAGAAATAGAGGCACTTTCAATTGAAGCCCTAAAAGAACTCGAGGATGAAGGATTCAATATTGTTCCCAACGCTAGGACTGTAGAAATTACAATGAATAGAGATAAAATTAGAGACTTAGCTTCTAAAGATTTAAAAATTAAAACTGCAAAGTTTGATTATATTTTTGAATTTGATGATTTAGAAAAAAAAGCAGATGAAATTGGATTCCCACTTTTACTTAAGCCTTTAATGAGCTCTTCAGGAAAAGGGCAGAGTTTGGTTGAAACAAAAAATGATTTACAAAATGCTTGGAAACAGGCACAAGCAAATTCAAGAGGAAAGGTTAAGGGTGTAATTATTGAAGAATTTATTAATTTTGATTTTGAGTTTACTCTTTTATCTGTAAGAAAAGAAAATGGTGAAAATATTTTTTGTTTACCAATTGGACATCTTCAATCTAATGGAGACTATCAATGTAGTTGGCAACCCTTAGAGATCAAGAAGTCCTTAATTATTGAAGCTAAGAGAATGACAAGTAGAATATTAAATAATCTTAATGGAGCTGGATTATACGGAGTAGAATTTTTTATAAAAGGAAGTGAGGTTATATTTTCAGAATTATCTCCCAGACCACACGACACTGGTATGGTTACATTAGTTAGTCAAAATATTAATGAATTTGAATTACATTTAAGGGCTTTTTTAAATTTACCAATACCGCGTATAGATCTAATAGAGCCCTCTGCAACCAGAGTTATACTCTCAAACCAAGAGTATCCTAATCCTATTTATGAGGGTCTTAATGAAGCTTTAGAATTTGAAAAGACCAAAGTGCTGATATTTGGCAAACCAGTTTCCAGAAAAGGCAGAAGAATGGGTGTTGTTCTCTCATCAAATTCTGACATTAATTTGGCTAGAAAAAATGCAGATGAAGCTGCTCTTAAAATAAAAGTCAGTACTACATAAATATTAAATAAAAATAACGAAAAAAATACTTATTTCCTTTGTTTTTGTTAAGTGTCTCTCTGAGTATTATTTAAATATGTTCTCTCTTTCTCAATGATAGAAAATTATAAAGGTTGGGATATAACTTTAAATTGGGATAATAAAAATTATCTCGAGAGGGATACTACTAAAAATAATTTTTTTAATCAAAAGGAAAAATGGATTGGGGTTCACTTAAATGGTGAAAAAATCTATGGCTCTTCTCTGAAAGAAATTAGACATATTATTGATTACCCTAGCTTGCATGCAAGGTAGGGTAAAAGATTTTATTAATTATCCTGATTATTTTCATTATCTTCAATTAGTTCATTAGCAAGTTTTCTTAAATCTCCCTTAATCGAGACCCATGTAAAGGCAATTATAAAAATTGAAGCAGATATTGCAACAGTGATTTTTTCGACAGGGGACATTCCAAGTGCAATAGCAAACATTTCAAACCAAATACTAATTTTTTATTATATTGAATTTTTTTAAATAGTTAGAAACAATTTTTTTTTTGCAATGATATTTAATTAATCAAAATATAATAAATAAAATTTAAATTACTTATTTTATTTATTGTTTCTGATTTCAATTTTATTCAGTAAGATTAAATTATGGAAAAAAAAAAGTGCCCCCAATGTAAAAATTTAATTTTAAATACTTCTCCAACATGTTTATATTGTGGTAGACCTAATAAATTTATAACTAAGGAATACGTAAATAAAAAGTGGAATAGAGATAATAATAAAAATGTATTTGATTATATTTTTATTAATAAGTATATTGTATTTATTTTATTATTAATATTTACAATCGTTATTATTAAATTTATTTAAATATCATCAAAAATCACTCTATTATTGCATCTAAAACTTCTTTTGTATTTTTTGATAGTTTATTTTTTTTAATCTCCTTTATTGTTTCTATCATATTACTTTTGTAAGGTTCTGAATAATAATTATATCTACTAAATACTTTTATAAAACGGGAAATTACTATTGGATTTAATTTATCAAATTCAATTATCTTTTTTGCAATATATTTATAACCAGAACCATTAATCGCATGAAAAGTACTATTTCTTGTTACGAATGTATTTAATATAGCTCTTAAAGTGTTTGGCGATTTTGAATCAAAAAACTTATTTTCAAATAATTTTTCAATAATGCTTGTTTTTTCATCAATTTCTATAGATGCATTAAATGAGAACCAACTATCCAAAACGACACTATTATTTTTCCATTTATTGAAGAATATATTTGAAATAATTTTTCTTTCAGGACAATTAATTCTACTGAAAGAATTCATTGCAGCTTTTGCTAGCGTCATAGAATTACTATCGACATAATTAATTATTGTGCCTTTAATTTCCCTATCATCACTGCTTAAGAGTAGTTTCCAAATAGTTTCGATTAGTTTTCTTTCATTTTTACCTTCTGGCCAAACTTTATCTAGATTTTTCTCTATTTCTTGGAGCTTACAATGTAATTCTTCTTTTAATTTGGTACCGAATAAATGATTTAATTCGTCAATAGTTTTATATATCTTTAAAGGGTCTATATTTTCTATCTCCGATTCAATTTCAGCAAATGTCGGAATACTTAGTAATTCTGATAAAAGGGATAAATTAATATCTTTATTTTTTATAAATGTTATTAAGGTGCTTATTAATTTATTTTCAATTTTATGATCTGGTTTTTCATCTAATCTGCATAAAATAATTTTTTTATAAAATACTTTTACAGTATTAGTTAGTGTAAAAAAATCTTTTTCATATTCTAAGATTAAAAATTTTTCATCCAAGGTAGTGTCTGATTCCCACTCAACAGGTGAAGAGAATTCGCGAAAATAAGTTACTAAAGGAATTTGGATGTGAGATCTTAAATTTCTAAAAATGAATTCTTGTTTTTTTGTTTTTAAAACAACTGTTTTTTCTATCGTTATATTATCACCGCAATATATAGCCAGATTTATAGGAATTATTAGTGGTAAATCATTATATGGGTTCTTCTTTATTGGATTACTTTGTGAGGCTTCAATTGTAAGTTTTTCTCCTGTTTGATCCCAGATTCTCTTGAATTTAATTTTTGGAGTTCCATTTTGCTTGTACCAGATTTTAAACTTTTCAGGATCAATTTCCTTATTGTGCTCTAAAATTTTATCGACAAATTGGTCTATTGTTGCTGCCTTTCCATCATATGTTGAGATGTAATTACTAAATCCCCTATAGAAATTTTCATCTTTTACAAGCTTATTAAGCATTCTAATTATTTCTGCACCTTTCTCGTAAATCGTGGTCGTATAGAAATTGTCTATTTCTTGGTATCTCTCTGGCATTACAGGATGTGATGTTGGACCAGAATCCTCTCTAAATTGACTTCTCCTAAGAAATTTCGCATCATCAAGTCTCTTGATTTCGCAATTATGAACATCTGCAGTGAATTGTTGATCTCTGAATACTGTTAAGCCCTCTTTTAGAGATAGTTGAAACCAATCCCTACAAGTCACTCTATTCCCCGTCCAATTATGGAAGTATTCATGGGCGATCACGCCCTCAATTCTTTCTAATTCTTCATCAGTTGTTGTTTCAGAATTAGCGAGTATTAGTTTTGAGTTGAAAATATTGAGACTTTTATTTTCCATTGCTCCCATATTAAAGTGCCTGACTGCAACAATATTGAATAATGACAAATCGTATTCAAGGTTATATTTATCCTCGTCCCACTTCATAGATTTCTGTAATGAACTTATTGCATGTTGAACATATTTTTCATCGCCATATTCAACATAAATATTTATTTTTACTTTTTTATTCGATTTTGTTATGAAATTGTCTTTTACACAATTAAGTTTTCCTGCTACCAATGCAAATAGATATGAGGGTTTCGGATATGGGTCTTCCCAAATTATTTCATGTCGATTATTTGCAAGATTATTTTCTTTTACGACGTTACCATTTGAAAGTAAGACAGGGTAATCATTTTTGTCTGCCTCAATTCTCACGGTGTATTTGCTTAGAATATCAGGCCTATCAGAGTGAAAACTTATCCTTCTAAATCCCTCCGCCTCACATTGCGTAGTTATAATCCCATTGCTCTCATACATTCCTAAAAGAGATGTATTTTCCTTAGGTTTAATTATGCCTTCTATTTTTAATAAAAAATTATCTTTGTTTATATTTTCAATTTTTAAATTATTTTTTTGCTGTTTGTAGTATTCCTTTCCCAGTAGTAAGTCATCTATAAATATTTTTTTTATTAATATATCTGTACCATCAAGAATTAGATTTCCGGTATTCTTATTTTTTTTAACCAATTTTAGTTTGGTCGTAACATTTACAGCATTTTTCTTAATTACGAAGTCCAAAAAGATTTCTGGAATTTCATAATCAAAAACTTTGTAATCTTCAAGTTTTACATATCTTGAAATATTATTTTGGTTTTTTGGATTGTTCATCTATACAAAGACGTTCAGAAGTTAAAAAATCTAGAATACTTATTTTGAAATTATAAGTTTGGCTTGTTATCTTCTGTTTCACAAAAATGTGTTTTAACCTCCCCAGAAGGTAGTAATTCGTATAAAGAAGGATTATTTATGTCAGGCGATCCGTCCTTATTATATTGATACCTCCAGTCCCATTTTTTATCTGTAAAGGAAATATAATCTTTTCTTAGAGAATATGGGAGCATAAGCTTTTTTTTATTCCAATTAATATTTATAAATGCTCCTGGCTTTAACTCAGATATCTTTTTTACTATAGAAAAGTCACCATTAATATTATTTCTCATAACAAGATCAAGCTTTGAATTTTCACATACATAGCTATTATTTAAAGCTAATAAAAGTATTGAGGTAATAAAAAATGAATGAATTTTTTGAGCTCCTTTTAAAGTAGATTTACTTTCAAGCTAAATGACTTAATTAAAGATCTTTTAGGATCGTTTTAAATCATAATAGATTGCATACTCTTTAGATCTACAAGATTACAATCTAATTCCTCTTCATAATCCTGAACTGAAATAAAATTATTTAAAAAACCTGAATATTTTGCATCTCCACCTATGGTGCTTGAAAGTATATATTTTGGATTGAATTTGTTAATCAATTTAGGGATTACATCAGCACCTCTTACAAAAGAACCAACTAGGG
This sequence comes from Prochlorococcus sp. RS04, assembly GCF_001989455.1. NCBI lineage: Bacteria > Bacillati > Cyanobacteriota > Cyanophyceae > Synechococcales > Prochlorococcaceae > Prochlorococcus > Prochlorococcus sp. RS04. The sequence goes on from NZ_CP018346.1 coordinate 1,557,995, forward strand.
GTAATTCTAAATTTTTAGTAGGAGTAATAACTGCATCAAGACTTTGATTGTTTAAATTTTCATCAAGATATCCATGGGGTTCTATATAAAACCCATTATCTAGATCGTCTTTAACAATATATCCGTTTTCTATTTGTGGCACTGGAGCACCAGCAGTTGCTTCAAAACTTAAATTAAGAAGATTTGTCTTTTCAGTTGGCTTAATCACTTTAATTGAACTAAAACCAATTTTTTTTAATGTTTCAACAGCACTTTTAGGGCAAATTATAGGAATATCCTTTCTGAACATTTCTAATGTTGGAACGTGACAGTGGTCAGGTAATCCTTGGGTTAACAAAATAATATCTATTTTTTTATCTATTGAAATTTCTTCTTCTAATGATCCTTTAAAAAACCACTCACCTGGAGGAAATATTAAATCTCCCTTGAGCCAAGGATCAATAATTAAATTTGTTTTTTTAAATTTTATAAGCCAACCATTTGAACCAAGGTAGGTCGCTTCAAAAGTCATTATCAATTAATTGTTTTATTAGACTATAAGGTACTTTTGGCTTTATCGAGAAATTAATAATAAAGATTAGTTTGCTTCATTTAAGATTTGAAATGACTTTCTTTTTAGATTAAATATTAAAACTTGATTATCTTTATAATTAATCTCGAAGTTTTCTTTTTCTAGCATTTGTATTGGTATTAGAGCTAATCCTCCTGTTCCTGAAAATATGATTGGCATGGTGCTATTTTTAGTCCCATTCATTTTTTGTAAGTCAATAGCTTGAGAAACTATTTTTCTGGCTTTATCAAATCCGTAGTCTTCTATTAATTCAGGCCATAAAAAGTTAACTAATTCATATTTCGAAAACTCAATTTGTACTGTTTTCATTAAAAAATAATAGATATATAGCGATTAAAAGATAAAAATATAAAATTAATTACTATTTTTAAACCTATCCATGACTAGTTGCAACATATCCACTACATCACCATCAGTTAAATTTAAATCCTTCTTTAAATCATTACAGGTTAAATTCATTTCAAGTGCCGCTTCAGCCATATGATTAACTTTTTGGTTATCACCGCCCAATGAAATAAAGGGATTGAAGTTTTCTATCATTTAATACTTGTTGTTACCACCTAGTTCTAGCTAAGAAATAATCAATTATCATTTATTGAAACAGAAGCTTATAAATATGTTATTTAATATTTAGAAAGGTTTTATTTTTATACTAGGGATATTGATATACCTTTTGATATCAATGCAAATCTTCTGGCTCTGACTAGTAAAGGAAATATCAAATTTGTTCGTTTAGTTGATTTAAACACTCTAGATAGTATCAAAAGTAAACTACTTGAGGGATTATTTATTTGTTTGCAAATAGTATTAATTGCATCTGCCCCATGAAAGATCTCTTCATCTTTCAGGAGAATAGCTCCTTTATCAAGGTCATAACCTTTATCTAGGAGGGATTTAATTAGAGTTAAATTTTTACGACCATCCAAAATTTTAATATTATTTAACTTGCTTTTGATCTCAAGAAGCTCAGCAAAATGATTGCAAAATGGGCATTCTCCGTCATAAATAAAGGTATAGTTGGAAGTCATTAGAAAAAACAGTCTTGATGGTATTAAAGTGCGCCAACAAAATAGTAATGCATTGATAATAAAATAAATAATAAAAAATTTGTGGATTTTTTAAAAGGGATAGCTAAACGATTCTAATAATTACGAAGAAATGTCTCAATATAGGTATATTTTTCATAAAAATCTGTATGCTTACTCGAAGATATTATGTTTTAAAATCATGAATTTATTAGCTTCTTTTGCTTTAGGTGGTTTCAATCCTTGGGCTGCAGGCTTTGGAATTGGTTCTTTAGTCCTTTTTGGTCTTGTTGGTCTTGTTGCTGGTCCAAACCTAAAGAATTTTGACCCTGATGCATAAATCATCACATTTAATATAGATTTTTAAAAGGCTCATTTGAGTCTTTTTTTATGCGGTTTTTTAAATTTATTTTTAGAATTGATATAAATTACATTCCGTCAAAAATGTTGTTGAATCCTTTTTATCCATTTACTTTTCTGAAAATCTCTTCTCTTAAAGCCACTATTGTTTTTTTATCAATACTTTTAATTAAATCAAATTTGCTCAGATTAAAAGGGGGTCTAATAGGAGGTCTTTTTGCCTTGATACTCATATCAGGGATTTTTGCCTCTAGTGCCATAGCTTTAGGATCTTTAGTTTATGTCTATCGATTAAAGAACAAATCTAATTCTGATGATAATCAAATGCAGGATTTAGAAACTGTAAATGTTTAAGATATTTTGTGAATAAAATTCAGATGGATAACCTAAAATGGAGTTCCAGGTACAAAATGCAAGACTAAAAATCCAAAACCGGCAGCAAAAACTATTGATACTGCGATGATAAGGAGACCAGATGCCATCCCCCCTTCGTTAAACGCCATTTAGTTAGTTATTTTTAAATTAATAATAGAACATATTTGTTCCCAGGTAATAGTTCTAATTACTCATATATCATCCAAATCTATTATTAATGGTGAATAAAAGTAAAAAGATGGAAGTTAATGAGATGATAAAACCAAATATTATTAATGGAGTAGATTTGACGTTTTCTTCCTTCTTAAGCTTATTTTTTGAAGAATCAAAATTTTTATCTTTTTTTTTATAAATAAGATTGGAAAAAGGTTTAATCACGATAATTTTTAGATTTAAGCTAATTAAACTAAAGTTTTGAACAAATCTTTATGATAATCAACAACATTTTGACAACTTATTACAGGTGTAAATTCCATATGAATTCCAAATTTGGCTCTCCATGGAGCAAAATGCTCGAAAATTTCTTTATCACTCTCTGCCTTACATAAACAAACTACTCTACCCTCCCCAGGAGCATGAACTCTAAATAACATTTCAAATTTATCTGTTTTGTCTGATTTTGCAATTTCACCGTTTTCCCAAGCTTCTACGAATAATTGATAAGCTTTCACTTGATTCTCAATATCAGGGAATTGGCAGTCAGCAAGAAATAATTGCATTGGAGTATTTTAGGGTTTTACTCATTATCCCTCAAATACTTATTTATTAATGGGACTGTTTGAATTTGAAGATCAGAAAAAAAATATTTTCCTAAATAAAGTGCGAAGAGAGAGTCTCAAGGAATTTTCCAATATCTTTTTTATATAAACTATCTGTGATTTTTAAAGAGAATAATTCATAATCATTTTTATCTTTTTTTTTATCAAAATTTATATTTCCCTTTAATGAAATATTTTTCATGATTTTATTGATCACTATTTAAAATTTAAACAAATATAAGTAAAAGACAAATTTCTTTACATTATGTTTTTTATGAGAGAAGATTCTAAGTCTATTAAATAATAATTAATTTATTTAAAAGTTAACTAATTTTTCTAAAATAAATAAGAAAGAATTAGTTAAAGAAAAAATTACAGTTAATAGAGATGCAATAACGGGTAATAAATTGAACCACAATTGTGAAGTTGTCATTTTTGAATCAATAGGCAGAAAATTGTTTCTTTTTTTAATTCTTATTTGTAACCAAAAAATAGATAATGGATAAATAATTCTTGAGAAAGTAATTAATATCGAAGGCAAAATCCCTTTGTATGAATAAAGTACAAATCCTGAAAAAAAGTATAATGCCCAAATTAGAACCCTTTGAATCAGAATTAATCCCTTGCTTTTGCGAGACATTATTAATTAATTAATTTTTATAATTTTAGTCATTTTATATCTTTCAAAAAAAATGTTATTTATAATAACTTTTTCTTTACGTATAATTTTCCATTCATTTTTAAGAAATAATTCATAACTTATTAAGCTCGCTTCAGTGTAAAGAGAGTCTAAACCTTCTCTCTTTGATTCATCTTCTAATTTATGTAGTAACTTAGAGCCGTAGCCTTTTCTTTGGAATTCACCTTTACAGTAAAATAGAGAAATTCTGTCAATGGGATATCTTGTAGCAAAAGCAATAATAATGCCTTGTTTACTTATTAGCCATCCTTTTCCTTTAATTATTGACTTATCAAAATTTGGGTTATTCCAAGCTTGGCTTGACCAGGCTCTTTTTTGTTCTTTACTATAAATTTTTTCATCTAAAGATTGAATTGAATCAAAATAAACCTTCTTTAATTCCAGTTGATCTTTAATGGTAATTTGTCTTAAATTCATATATAAATCTATTATTTAATATGCCTAGTAAAAATATAGTGGCAATTGGGGGAGGGGGGTTTGGACGTTCATTAGGATCTCTTGAAATTGAAAAATATATAGTTTCTTTGAGTAATAAAAAAAGACCTAAAATTTGCTTTATTCCAACAGCATCTGGCGATAGTAGTTTGTACAAACTAAATTTTTATAGAGCATTTTCTAAACTTGATTGTATAACAAGCCATATTGATTTTTTCTCTAGAACAGAAAACTTAGAAGAGATAGTTTTAACTCAAGACATCATTTATGTTGGCGGAGGAAATACAAAAAGTATGTTAGCTGTTTGGAAAGAATGGAATTTACATAAAATTTTGCGAAATGCTTATGAAAAAGGAATTGTAATGAGTGGTGTAAGTGCTGGGGCTATTTGTTGGTTTGATAAAGGTATAACTGATTCTTATGCTAGAGAATTAGCTATAATTGATTGCTTAGGAATAGTTGAAGGTATTGCCTGCCCGCATTTCGATGAAGAGAAAGAGAGGGAACCTTACGTTAATGATGTTATTCAGAAAGAAATTATTAAATCTTGTATATGTATTGAGGGCAATTGTGCCTTGCATATTAAAAATGATTTTGACTATACCTCAATTGATTTTGGTAATGGTAAAAACTGTTTTAGAGTTGCAAGGGAAAATAATATAGTAAAGAAAAAAATTATTTGAAAAATATTTTTAATATCTTTAGATCTCATCATTCTTTGAGATAGAAGTAAATTCAATCCCTTTGTATTTTACGAAAGATGCAGTCCATACTTCTTTTGAGAGATTGCCAAGGTATTTTATAAACTGTTGTGTATCTCCATCTCTTATCCATTCTGATTTAATGAATGGAAGTTCTTTCTGCATTCTTTTAGGATGCATATGAACTAGTAGCAAACCTTTTTCTTCAGAAGCCCTTTTTAAAGCACCTTCATCACTTCTTTGAAATACTCTCATTAGAAGATTTAAAATTACCTCTTCACCAAGTTTCTTGAAATTTTCTGATTCCTCTAAATTATCTTTAATTTCTTTACCTCCAAGAGGCATTGCTCTTACTAAGTTTTGCTCTATTAAAGCTATTGCAATTAGATAATCTTGGCTAGCCATATTCTAAAATAATACTTTTTTGTTATTCTAACCTCTCGAGTTCATGAAAATCTTTCATGGATTAAATATCTGCGATAAGAAGAATGGAAATAATTTATAAATTATTTTCCAATACAACTAAACTATTATTTTAATTTAATTAGTAAAATTAAAAATTTATTTGTCATGAGGTTTTTTTTATTTTTATTTTTCGGTATTTTTGTAGGTCTTTATTTATCATGGCCCGGTTTAGTAATACCAGAAAATTGGAAATGTTTTAATCAAATTATTACAAAATCTGCAGAAGATAAAATTTCTTTAAAAGCTGCATTAGAGATTTCTCCCAGTTATTTTCTAAAAGCTAAGAATAAAAAGACGACTTCCAAAATAAAAATCGTAGCGGATGCGTGTTTTCGTTAATATGTTGAGTGACTAAATAAGACTACTAAATAATGAACAATAATATAAGATTTGAATTGTCATTTAAAAATATTTCTCAGTTAGACGATAAACTTAATTTCTGCAAATTAAATAATATCAAAAATATTAATATTCCATGTAAAGGACTTATAAAGAAGGATTTATTTAATTCAACTATTAAATATATATCAGAAAACTATAATGAATTTAATGTGACCTATCACTATAGTCTTTATCATCAATATGCAAAAAATAAAGAAGATTCTTATAAGGAATTTTTAGGTTTTGTTAAAAGATCTCAGAATAATAAAAATTTTGAAATTCTACTTGTGTCGGGATCAAATAAGAAAAAAAACTTTGACTCAGTTGATGTATTAGCTTATTTAAAAAAAGAAAAAAATTTAAAAGTTAAATTAGGTATAGCTTACAATCCATATTTGAAAAAATATTATAATATTTTTTCAGAAAGGGATAGGTTCGAAAAAAAAATTTCAACTGGTTTAATAAATTCAATTTGGTTTCAATATGGTACAGATATTAAAGTTCTTCAGAATGAGTTGACTTATCTTAAAAACTTAGCAAAAGAAGAAAAATTAAATTTATTTGGAAGTTTATTTATTCCATCTAAACAATTTATAGCACGGTTTAAATTTCGTCCTTGGAAAGAGGTATATATATCTGAAAAGTGTTTATATGCCTTGGAGAATTTTTGTGATTTCACAAACGATTTAGTTAGTTTTTATAAAAAAAATCATATTACACCTGTAATTGAATCTGATTTTTCATCATCAAAGAAACTCGATTCTGTTTATAGTTTTTTAAAAATTAAAGATAATTTCTGTCAATATTAAATCTATGAAAAGTGATGTTACATATGACTTATTAATAATAGGTGGTGGCATATCTGCGTGTGTTTTCGCTTCACAGTATCTGAAAAATAATATTACAAAAAAAGTTGGATTAATTGAAATTGGTCGTGGACTTGGAGGGAGATCAAGTACAAGAATAAGCAAAAAATATGAAGGATGGAAACTAAATCATGGTTCTCCAAATTTTAATATATCTAATAGTAAAAATAATCTTCTATTAAAAAGATATATTGATGAATTATTGAGAAATAAATATATAAAAATTGACGACTCAGAAATAATTTTTTTAAATGAAGATTCTAATTTAGAAACTATAAAAAAATCTGAATTTTCTTGCGGGGTTAATTATTTATCTCTAGATTCCATGAGTGAATTATCGAAAAAGATAATTGAGTCAAATAATTTAAAAGAGGAAATTGATTTTTTCTTTGAAACTTTAATCGTTGATATGGAGTTTAATGATAAGGAATGGTTACTAACATCAAAAAATGGCGACAAATTCAAGTCTAAATATCTAATTTGTTCAACTAATTTGTTGTTACATAATAGGTCTTTAAAAATATTAAACCTAAATCAAATTCCATTAAGAAAAGCAATTCCTATTAATAGTGATAAAAAAATAGATTTACTATTAAATTTCTTAGAAAACCAAACATTTATTCCCAGGTTAACTTTTCTAATTTATACAAATGAAAATTATAGTTATAAAGATTATTATTCTAAAAAACAAAGGTATTTTTATTTAAAAAATAATTTAGAAAAAAAATATAGATTTGAAAGAATTATTTTTCAGCTGCAAGATAATAATAAATTAGGAATTGTAGTACATACAAAAAACTTAGAGTTAATTAATTCTTATATAAGTGCAAAAGATGATGAAGTTTTTAAACAAAAAATAATTAAAAATTTCAATAAATTGTTTGAAGAGAATTCTTTAGTACATAAATTAACTTATGATGAAAACATATCTATTATGAAATGGAGGGCTTCACAGCCTTCTGGCCTTGCCGTACCATTATCTTTACAATTTAGTAGAAAATATAAAATTGGATTTTGCGGAGACTGGTTTGAAGGAGATGGATTCGGCAGAATTGAAGGCTCAATTTTAAGTGCTTTAATATTAGAGAAAAAAATAAAAGAATTAATTAAATAATTTTTTCATAATTTGAGCTACATCAGTGTTTTGTTCAATAATGAATTTGTTTGTATTATTTTTTATGCTATGAGGTTTGAATTTTTCATAATAAATGCTCCATGATTTTAAGAAATCATGCTCAGCTTGTTTTTTATTCTTTCCCCTTTCTTTTATATCTCTTTGGATAACTCTTTTCATGCACTCATTTTTTTTAGTTTTTATTTCTAAAAAAATATAATCCTTATTATTTAAAGTGTTTGAGAATTCCTTAGCAAATATACCTTCAACAATTAAAAAACTAATATTATTTGTTTCGTTTAAGATATTCTGAATTGTTTTATTTTCGAAATTATAATAACGATCATAGATTGAAATTCCATTCTTATAAATAAAATCAAAATCTTTTTTGAATAGTTCGTTATTAAAACTAATACTTCTATCAAAAAAACCTTCTATAAATTTTGGTAGTAATTTACTTATTAACCCTGTCTTATAGTAATTGTCGGTACTTAAAACAATACCATTTTTATTTTTTTGTATTATTTGATTTGATAAAGTTGTTTTTCCGCTTCCGGAAGGTCCACTTATAAAAATAAGCTTCATTTTTATGATCTGTTCTTTAATAAGATTTTAACTTTACTATCAATAAATACCTTTAAATTTTGAATATACATTTGAACTTTTTTAGTTTTTAAAATAATTTAAAATACCTTGCAATGGCTCGTAAGCTTGCATAAATATTAAATGTGTGTCTTTATATAATTGTAAATAAATTATTTCTATGCAGTTATTTTTTATCATGTTATAAATTCCTCTAGAATTTGATAAAATTAAAATGAATAGCTAATTTTATTACTAATATATTGTAATGATTTCTAAATTTCTCAGCAAACTAAAATCAACTTTATTTAAAAGGGAAGTAACTTCTGAAACCCCTTTAAAGAAAGAAAAAAAAGCAGCAAAGTCTGCAAAAACAAAAACAAAAACAAAAACAAAATCAAAAACCAAAGCAGTAAATTCTAAGAAAAATATTGAAACTTTGACTACACTTCCAGGTGTTGGAGCAAAAAGCGCAAAAGCTTTGTATGAGGCGGGATTTAAAACAACAAAGGCAGTTATCGCTGCAGATGAAAAAGATCTTCTTGCTGTATCAGGCGTTGGAATAAATCTTGTTAAGAAGCTTAAAAAGCTTAAGTAGTTAAAATTTTATTTTTAAACCTATTTTTAAAAAATTTGTAATATCAAATCACAATCAAAAAATTTATGAGATCTAGCAGATTATCTTCTTCTTGCTTTTCTTCTCTGTTGCAACTTTCTTTTATATTTTTCAATAGGTGTTTCGTGATGTCTTAGTCTTTTTAAATCTGCAAAGATTCCTGACTTAGATACTTGTCTTTTAAATCTTCTAAGGGCTGACTCAATACCCTCGTTCTCTCCAACTGTAACTTGTGTCAAAATTTTCTAAATAAATGATATTCTAGCACTTAAACAGATACATTCAAACTCAAAACATCTAATTAAGAGTTATTCGTTTATTTGGCTAATTTTTTGCCCACTCCATAAATCTTTTTTTATTACTTTTTATGTCTTGTAATGATTCAAAATAATATTTTTCCCAATTATCTTTAGGCAGGCCAAGAAATAACATAAGGTTTAATGGGTATTGATTGCTATCAGTACAATTTCTAAAATCATCCCTGAATAAAAAGATTTCCTTTTTTAGAGCAATTGCGATACCCAATTCAATCATTACACCTTCATCTGGAGGATTTCCATTAACAATCGCAAAAATACAATCACATTCTTTTAAATCATTGAAATTACTATTAGCAACTTCATATGCCCATTGACTTTTTTGTTGTGTTATTAGTTTTGCTCTCTCAAAAGGTTCAAATACTTCTACATTTAAATCATTAAAGATTTCAATAAATTCATTTAAAAGTGTTTTAGTTTGTTTTGAAAATCCATATGGATTTGCCAAATATAATTTCTTACTCAACTTAAACCTCTTTTTTTGATGTACTCTTCGCGGTCACTTTTTGAATTTAAAGTATTTTCCCAAGGAAAAACAATCCATTGACTTTTTTTTGTTACGTGCACTGTATTCCACCATGTAGGTTTGATTTTACTAAATAATACAAAAAACATAGCTCCTTCAATATTCTTGAAGCTTGTCAATGTAATGCCTGTTTCATAAACATCATCTACTATTAGTGAATTCTTTATTGGCTCTGAAATTAATTCAATTTTTAATTTATGGCTTAGTGCTACAGCAAGACATAATCCGCCACGAGGAACTCCATATATCCCAGAAAATTCCTTAAACCTACATTTATTAGCTATTTGTTCTACGCTCTTATCAAATTCGCTCCAAGTAAAAAAACTTATCATCTTAATTTTCGTTTTTTTCTGTTGTAGTAGCGTAATTTGAAGCAATTACACTTAAAAGTGCTACTACTTGCTCATTTGGACAATTAGTATTTTTTTTTAAATTTTCACATTCATTTATTATCTTAGCGTATGTATCCTCAACTATCCCGTTCATTTGCTCGATGCTAAAAGAATATGGTTTATTCATTATTTAATTATTAGTTATTTTATTTTTACTTAAATATCCAACGAAGTAAATATTTTTAGTATTTAAAGATAAATTTATTCCCACATGGGGTCATTGAATTTTTCATTTTTAAGTGAAGAAGGAACATAAGTATGTAAAGTTTCAATTTTTATAGCCCATTTTTTAGAGTTTCCCTTTAAACTTTTACTTTCAATTAGGTTTGTTAGGGAAATCCTTTTTCTAACTTTAAGAAGTCCTAAACAAGCTTCCCAGGCTTCATGATTTTTATAAATATTTAGCCAAAAATCAAAAATATTTTCCAAGATTTCTAAAGGGATATCAAATGGAATCCCTATTGAAGGTTTTGCAATTAAATAATTTTTGTTTCTTAGTTCATTTAATAAATTATTTACGTTTAAATTAATAGCTAAAAGAATGTCTTTTGCTGATTCATTACCTATTAATTCTTTTCTATGGCAATCTAAAAGATTTTCATCCTCAAGGATATTTTCATCGCAATTTTTTATTCCCACAATCCAAAACCCTTCTCCATTATTCACTCCACTAGCAAGAAATAGATATTGAGGTGAATTCTCCAAGATTTTAAATAGTTTTGTCCATTTTTAACATTATTTGCTTGATATGAAAATAATTTAGCTATGCAATTAACAATATGAAGTCCTCGTAAAAAAAAATTTGTTGTTATAGTTAAATTTTTAGAAAATGTTTGATTTAAGAGAACTAACATTAATGTTTTTAGATCCTACTGATTTAATAATTAATAATATAAATAAATATCTTTATAGTAATAAAGCAATTAAGTTTATTTTTTCTTAGGAAATAATTTTCCAATTTTTTCCTTTTGCAAGTATTCCTTTTTAGTTCTTATTTTTTTGTCTTCTAAAGATTCTTTATTAGTACTTACAGCATAAATAATATAGAAAATCATGCCAGTAAATATTAATCCTACAAAAATTATGAATATTCCTATAGGTTCACTTGGACTGAATATTTTAAGATCTAAAGTTGTATTTAGGGAAATTATCATCAATAAACTAATTCCTTAAATAAATTTTATAGAAATCTAATTGATTTCCTCGTATCCGTAATATGTTGCATTGTCAGAATTTTTATACCCATTAGCCGCTTCCTGTAAGTTTTGACTATCAATTTTTCTTGCTTTAGCATGAATCATATTGAATGGGAAAATCACAGCTCCTACAAAAAAATGAAGAATTAAGAAATCTGAAGGTAATCCATTTGTCCAATCAGGAAAAAAGAGCAATGTCATCAATGATTCGTACATATTTGTAATCAATAAACCTCTGACTATTATTGCTGAACTTATCGCAATACTTTTAATTATTAATAAATTGAAATTTAATTTTCTTTATATAATTATCAGATTTAATTGAAAAGACAATCTTGAAATACTATTATATTATTTAAAAGTTTTGATTAATAGCTGTTGTTAAAATTATTTTTTGGATTTCTTTTATTTATAAATTTTCAATTAAAACCTGCAATAGGTTTAACTTTTGATACGTCCGATCCTAGTGTTAGTTTCCTACAAAATAGGATCTCTAATAATTTCTCTAAGAAATATTGCAATGCTATTCAAAATGGTTTTTCTAAAGATGAAGCAATGAAATCAGCTATTATAAAAACTGAAAACATTATATCTTTTTCTTATAATCCACAGAAAAAATGGATTGAGAAAAGTGACTTGGCCAACCAAATCGCATTACAAGTAGTAAATAACTGTGGACCTTCATTTGGATTAATTGGAAAGGATGGAGTAAATTACTTTAAATCATATTTTCTAGAAATTTACGAAAAAACTACTCCTGACAAAAATTTTTCTAGATAAATTAGGTTAATGAACAATATTTCAGATAAATTAGTAGTAACAATCATATTGATTACTATTCTTTTTGTTTTTGGATTGATTTTTTCAGTAAAGTCACCAGAAAGAAAGATTATAGATTCGCCAATAATTTGGAAAGATGACTATTCTAATATTTCGCTTTACAGGAGCAATAAAATAAATTCAGAAATAGAAAGAATATTTTAAATGATAATTCATTATTTACCTAATTAGAAAGATCCTATTCAACAATATAAAAATATTATTTAGAATCTCAATCAATTTATCATTTCATTTTCAATTTAAGTAGTTCAAAAGAACTGACGCAAGTTTCAAGTCTTCATTAAACCATGCTCGTATCGCCATAGCTCTTCGAGGATCATAAAAAATTTGTTTTCTGTACCAACTAAGAACTTCTGAATCTGATTTCTTCCCATTACATGACAAACAACATGGCACGCAATTACTTGTACTGCTAATCCCACCTTTTGACATTGGGTGAAGGTGGTCAAGTGATTCTGAGGGTTTACCGCAATAAATACATTTATAGTTAGTAAGTTTATTAAGTGACTCTTTCCAATTTTTATTACTTATCTTGGGACAAAACTGATCAAGATAAATTGCATCTTGTTTATGCATAAAACTCTTGATATCCTTCTTGATGATAACAGTTTTTTTTGAAAGTATGATTGAATGATAAGGTGAGACTTTTTAAATCATATGCTTCTTATGAAAAGAATAATTTTCACTTATTAATACAAAGGCAATTTATGGTTAATGCTTTATTTATTAACAATATTATTAGGAAATTTTGATCATTCTTTACTTAAAAGTATTTATATCTTTTTGATATCGTTTTTTTCTAATACGTTCTCAGCGATTTCTGGAGGAGGAGCAGGATTAATACAATTGCCTGCATTAATTTTATCTGGAGTTCCTTATTATCAGGCTCTGGCTAGTCATAAATTAGCAACAGTAGCACTAGGAATAGGGGGTTCCTTACGAAATCACAAATCATTAGGTAATGATATAAGTGTTGCTTGGCAAATTTTAATTTTTGGATTGCCAGGAGTAATTTTAGGGGCTTCTGTAGTTGAATATATATCAGAAAAGTACTTGTACTTAATTTTAGGAATAATATCCATATTACTAGCATTTTACTCATTCCTTAAACCAAATTTAGGTTTAACATCTGGTTACAAAAAGCTTAATTTTGTTCATAAAATTAGATTTTTAATTTTTATTTTTCTTATAGGTATATTAAATGGCTCTATTTCTTCAGGAACTGGATTGCTTGTAACAATACTTTTAATAAAAACTTTTGAAATGGATTTTCTTCGAGCTATAAGTATGACATTCTTTACTGTTGGGATTTTTTGGAATTTTATAGGAGCAGTTTTTTTGGCAAGAATAGGATCGGTTCCTTTGAATATGTTGATAGTGTTAATAATTGGATCCTTTACAGGAGGATATTTCGGAGCTCACCTGTCAAAATTAAATGGGAATATTCGAATTAAAAAAACTTTTATAACAGTTTGCATTTTGGTTGGTATTAGCTTATTGATTAAATCCATAAAAATTTTTTTGTAAATTAATTGAGAATTTCAATAAATTTGTATTTAAAAAGGCTAAATAAGGTTAATTAGTTAACAAATTAAATTCATTCTTATTATGCATTGGCAAAGTGGTTAATGAATAACTCTTTTTATCAAATAATAATTTTAAAGAGACCTTGTCTAAAAACCATAAAAAAAGGCCTCACATATGTGTGGCCGGGTGATGGGGAACCTTATTTTTAAACCAATTTCTTAAAAAATGCAACCCCCTATCTATAGCGCTAACTAACTCATTTTCATACACTACAGATAGTGCTTTAATTATTTTCTTGTATATAAATTCAAAAATTCTAAAAAAATTTTGTAATCTAAGAGATTATGAGTAAAAATCCTATTTTAGGATTTCAAATGTTTTTGGGTAATTTTACTTGTTAAAAATATCCTGCACAGTATCATTCGTAAGAACTTTGCTAGTAAAAAGCTTTAATGATTGAATTAACTTTACTAACTCTTTTAAATTATGTTGGGGATAATTTCTGTGAGTATAGAAATCTAGGTCATGATAACTATAAATCTTTACTTCTTTCCTACAGTGATGCAAGTAATAAGTTTGGACCATTAGAAGTTAAAAAGGTCATTGAGAAGTCAGATAATTTTAAAGTTACGGCTGTTGCTATTGCTGCAATAAAATGCCCTCAGCATATAGTTAAGTAATGAAGTTTGAATTAAAAACTGAAAATAATAATTATTCAAAATCAATTTCAGTATTTTTCGGTATATTTTTTTTTCTCACTTTAATAATAATCCTTTGTGATGTTGCTCTCAAATTAGGAATTATATCTAGAAATCATAAAATCGAATACAACTGTAGGCTTCTATCTGTTGAAAAATCTAAACCTCATTTTAAGAAATTATCTAGGATTTCTAATTTGAAAAGTAAACAACAAATTTGGGAATTTTGCAGGGAGGTTATTAAATAATAGTTAGCTAGATGCTGATGAATAGAACTTTAATGCAAATAACCAGAACTTTCTTGAAGTTATAAGAAATACTGAAGCAACAATAACTTCAAGCAATATTTTCCACGATTGAGAAAGTCCAAGAAAAACTTCAGAAGGAATTGTAGTAATAAAAGCAATAGGAATGAAAATACTAAAAAAAACTCTTAAAGAAAATGAAAATGAATTTAGAGGAAATCTTCCAATATAAAGAAATGATCTTAATACTTCTATTGCATTCCAAGTCTTAACAAACCAAATAGTAGTAGTAGAGATAAAAAACCATATGCTATATAAAATACAAACCGAGCAGCTTATCGTAATCAAGGATAGGGTCAGAAAACTTAAACTTAAATTTATTTGATTTATTCTTATGCAGAAGAGCAACAAGAAAAATCCAAGCATTATTTCTAAAAATCCAGATGGATTTATTTTTTTTAACGAAATAAAAAATTGACTATCAATAGGTTTTAAAAGTACGAAGTCTAATGTTCCTTCTCTTATGTGTTTAACTATTTCTGTAAGATTAGGGTTGAACCATGTATTTGTTATTCCATTCAAAATTGTATAAATAGCTTGGATTATTAGTACCTGTTCAAATTTCCACCCTCCAATATAGCCACTATTTTGAAAAAAAATAGATAATAGAAAAATGCTACCTACTAAACTTAAAATTGCAGTAAATAGATCAATTAATATATTTGTTTTATACTCCAACTCGGAAGCTAAAGAAGTGTGTAAGAATTTTTTATAAACTTTTAGATATTTTCTTAAATTCATGACCCCATTGCGGTATATTTTTTCGTTCCTTCAAACCAGATTTTCTTAAATAATGGGAAAAGTAAAAAAATCCATAGGATTTGCATACTTAAGCCTCCACTAATATTTGTTTCATTGCCTGACAGTAAGTTCGCAGGGAAATCAATTAGATATGGAAAAGGAGTCAAATAAATCCATGATTTAACATATGTAGGAAATGAAACTACTGGTGCTAGAAGACCTGAGAGAAATAAAGTTGGAATAAATAACAATCTTTCTATAGATGATGCTTTCTCCGTCCAGAAACATAGACAT
Source organism: Prochlorococcus sp. RS04 (assembly GCF_001989455.1). Lineage (NCBI taxonomy): Bacteria > Bacillati > Cyanobacteriota > Cyanophyceae > Synechococcales > Prochlorococcaceae > Prochlorococcus > Prochlorococcus sp. RS04. The sequence goes on from NZ_CP018346.1 coordinate 1,573,780, forward strand.
GCAACTATTGACTGAATTAAAAATTGAATCAAGAAGGATAAGAAAGTAGATACTATCGATAAGAGTAAAATACCTAAATTTGGTATCCATATACTTTCTGGATTAAAAATAAAAAAGAAAAATGCGATTATTAGTGCGAAAGGGAATCTTGTTATTTGTTCAGCAAGATGTTGTGCAAGATATCTGAAAAATGGATTTAAAGGTTGGATTAAATACGGAGATACTTTCCCAAGAAGAGAATCCTCTTCAAAACTAAATACAACCCAAACTACAGAAAACTGTCTTACAAAAAAAGCACATAAGAAATACCTAGAAAGCAATACATCACTTATGTTTATGGATTCATTTAGATTATTGTTTGTCCAAATATTTAACATGAAAAAAGGAATAATCCCTGAAATTGCCCATAATGCAATTTCTACCCTATATTCCAACATGTTTGAATATTGGACTTTTAATAAGGTGAACATTTTACGTTTAATTAAATTAGATAGCATAATCTTTTTTTATTAATACCTTCCCAATAACTTCATCTATGGGTGGCTCATTTATAAAAAGATCTTCAATATCAAAATTATTTAGGATGGTTTTTAGTGAAGAGGTAATAGAATTGTTTTCAATTTTTATAGTGATTTCATTCTTTATTTTATTTTTAACAGTAAAACCTGAATTTTCTAGTTTAATTGCATCCTCTTCTGAGCGACAAACTATTAATATTTCTTTGACAGGAGAAAGTTTTTTTAATAACTGGTCAAGTTTTCCATCATATGATATTGCCCCTTCTTGTACACATATAACTCTTTTGCATAGAGATGTAATATCTTTCATGTAATGACTGGTTAGGCATATCGTTGCATTAGTTTCTTTATTATATTTTTGAAGGAATTTTCTTAAATTTCTCTGTGCATTAATATCTAATCCAAGTGTGGGCTCGTCTAAAAATAGAATATTTGGTTCATGTATCAAAGCTGCTAGTAATTCTGATTTCATACGCTGACCTAATGAAAGTTTTCTAACAGGTATGAATAGCTCTTGATCAATTTCCAGCATTTCTGATAGTTTTTTTATTCTCTTTTTAGCTTCGAATTTATCTAAGTCATATATTGAGGCATTCAAATAGAATGATTCAATTGGCGGAAGATCCCAAATAAGCTGTTGCTTTTGTCCCATTATTAAGGTGATATTCTTCAGGAAATTTTCTTTTCTTCTGAAAGGTAAGTAGCCTGAAACCAATATCGAACCTTCACTTGGATAAATTAAGCCACAAAGCATTTTTAATATTGTTGTTTTCCCTGCTCCATTTGCACCTAGAAAACCAACTATTTCTCCTTCTTTAATTTCAAAACTTATATCTTTTATAACTTTTAAACTTTTTGTTTGTCTTCTAAAAAAATGTTTAATTGTCCCTTTTAAGCCTGGTTCTTTGGAAGAGATGTCAAATGACTTAGATAAATTTCTTACATCGATAATATTTTGTACCATTTAAATTTTTAATTACTGAAATTTTATATTTAAATAAATTGTTTAATTACTTTCATTTTAGAAAATTTTTTAATCACTTAAAAAATATCTTTAAACGATACAACCAGCCATATAAAAAAGTTAATTGGATTAAGTAAATCGCTTACCTTATTTTTATTTTCATAATTTAATCCTCTTAAAAAATCATATATAAAATTACTATTCACTTTTTTATAATTATTTTTTTTAATTACATTACCATTTTCGTCGAGAAGATCGATTTCATCCTCAAAAAACCATTGTTCTTTTCCATTAGATAATTGCAAGACAACTCCAATACCTTTGCCATCAGTTATTCTGAAATCACTTATCTTACCCAATGAAGAAACATTAATCGCATCAATAGTTTCTTTAGTAAGTCTATCCTTAGATAGTTGTAGGTTAACTTGAACAGAATTTCCTATTTTAACCTTATCTAAAATTGACATTTTTAGGTTATTATACTTAGTGATAAAGGATTTATGTGATTAATTCAGAATTATTGATTTTTTTCAATAATTACGATTTTTTTAAAACAGCTTCAAGGATTCTTTTAATTGAAATTGTTAGTACTCTCAAAAATACAAAAAACAGACCTAACCAACCTAATATGACAGCTATTGATAACATGTTTGAACCCAAATCACGCTGTAGAAAATTCTGCATATAATTATTAATTATTCTAAATTATATAAATTTTACTCTACTTTATTAAATTACTTTTTAAAGCTGTAAATGTTTAAAATTCAGATTTTTTAAATTCTTTTTCTTTGACTTATTTAATAGATATGATTTGTGAGTTAAGATTCATATAGAAAAATATTTTAATATTTTGGACCTATCTTTGAATTCATACATTGGAATACTTTTTATCATTACTGGCCTAATAGTTAGGGTTGACTTGAAATTCTCTATTGAAAAAGATTTCAAATAATTTTTAATAAACTCTTTTTAGTTAAGACTTTATAATCTTTACTTTTATAATTTCTGTAACTTCTGCAAAAAACTAAAAAAAGCAGCTTTGAAGCTGCTTCTAAATGGTGGCGGGGGGGAGATTTGAACTTCCGACCTTCGGGTTATGAGCCCGACGAGCTACCAGACTGCTCTACCCCGCGACATATACATAGCATACATCTGAAAGGGTTATTTTTTCCTGTTTTTTAGGATTCTTGGAATTTTACTTTACCTTTAACTTCAAGTCGCACTCCTTCAGAAAAATTAAACACCTTTTCTTCGATGTCTTGAATTCTTAAGTCAGATATCCACTCTAACTGTTTTAATAAGTGAAGACTAACAGCATGCTTTGCTCTTTTTGAACCGTCTTCTACTTTTAAAGCTAAACCTATACCTTCATTTACTTTACATAAACACTGTATTCCCTCAGCTCCACCTTTGCCTATAACGTTCCCATGAGAAGCTTTAATTATTTCTGAATCAAATTTATTGTTATCACCTATCATTATTGGGTTTATTGTCATAGCTCTACTGATTTGCTCTAACTCAGCATTTTCGGAACTACTAAGAAGTGAATATAACCTCGACATTTCTAATAGTTTTAAATAAAGAGTGGGCGCACCACAATCATCACGTTCTGCGTTTATTTCAGATAAAGGGATTTGAAGCAATTCAGAAACAATTCTGAAGATTTCTATTTGAAGAGGATGATCCCCTTTTAAGTAACTATCTAATGGCCAATTCATTTTTTTGCATGTAGCTAAAAAAGCAGCATGTTTCCCCGAACAATTATGTTCTAATGGACTTGTCTTTGATTTTGGACACTTAAGATTATTAATATCAATGTCGTATTCCCATAAAATTTTGAATGCTTCCCTTGAATGAAGTTTTGATCCACTATGTGACCCGCATGCTAAAGCAATTGATTTTGATTCATTATTGAATTTTGATGAGGCTCCACTACTTACGAAAGGTATTGCTTGAAAAGGTTTTAGTGCGGACCTTATGAAACTTTTATATTCTGGATTTCCTGCGCACATTAGAACCCTCCCTTTTTTATCAGTAATAACAGCATGAATCTTGTGGATCGACTCAATATTTGATCCTCTTATTAAGGTTGCTTGTAAGGGGGGATTGTTAGAAGTGTAGAGGTTTTTGAAATTAGAACTCATTTAGAAATTGTTGTATTGAAAAATCAAAATACCAGACAAAGCTAAGACTGAAATAATAGAAAAAATTTGAATTAAATTTTTTAAAATTGGTTTTACCTCGATTGTGGCTATAAGTGATTCTTTTTCTTTTAAAACTAATGGCTTTTTCCATACTTGACCGTCATACCAACCGGACTCCTCGTACTCTACTTTTTCAGATATTAATCTATTAAATATATGATTCCAACCTAGATATAATCTTATTGAAATTAAAAGAGGTATTGATAAGCTGCCAAAAAAACTTAATAGAATATATTTTAGAATGGACGTTTTGAAATATACACTACCTGAAGAAATAACAAGAAATAGAACAAAAGCAACTACCCAGAACTTTATTAATATAAGAATTAGTGACTTTTTTGTTTTTGGCCAAGAAAAAATTTTAGATTTTGATAATTCTATGAATTCATTTGTGGGTTGCTGCTCTCTAGGGACAGGACATTTAGATTGATTCATAAAATAAAATTATGGAAATAAAAGATTATCTCCATTACTCCAGAATGATTCGAGGTCATAGTATTTTCTTATTTCTGGTTGAAAAATATTTACTATCAAATCACCATAATCGAGTAAAGCCCATTTCGCTTCGTTTATCCCTTCTTTTCGTATAGGTTCAATTTTAGCCTTTTCTCTAAGCTCTCCCTCTACAGAGTTAGTTATAGATCTAACCTGTACATCAGATAATCCTTCTGCAATTAAAATCCATTCACTTATAAATGATACTTTGTCAATTTTTATAAGTTTTATATCTCTTGCTTTTTTTTCATCACACGCTTTGGCTGCTATTAAAACCAAACTTTTATTGTCCATAAACATTTTCACTTGAAACTGATTTCTCTGAGCCTTCTTGCTGAGATAATTCTGATCTTGCTTTTTCTGCACTTTTTCTTAAGGCATCTAACCTATCTTCAAAGAAACTTCTTTTTTTCTTTTTTCGTGTCTTCTCTATTAGCTCCTTTAATGCTCCTCCAAGGCTTTTATAAGCATTTGGAACGCTGTATCCAAATCTACAAGCAAGATCTATAGCTCTTTCATCTGCATAAATAGCATCTTGAAGCTTTTTTTCAGAATTATTTTTTAAATATAATCTATATCCTGCAAAACTTGATAAACCAAGAGCAAGTAATAAAAGTAACCCATCTTGCACCCACAACTCTCCTATTGCCCCTCCAAGTCCTATTGCAAGAGCGGCCATTTCCCATCCATCTCTTGGAATCGTGTCATTTTGGATTTTTCCAACCTCGTGCCAAAATAATAAATTTCTATGGTCAATAGCAAAGTTATCCCATTCATCTAAATCTATTTGAATTTCTACTTCGTCACGACCGATTTCCTCAAGTGTGATTAAAGGTGGATCTATAGCTGCAGCAGCTTCAACAAATACCCAACTTTCATTCTCTGGAGGCAACAAACTTTTAAGTCGCTGAAGTTCGCTCATAAAAAATTAATTTCTTTCAATACTATAGAAACAAATGTTGCTTTTCAAGTAACTTGATTAACATCTGATGATTTATAAGTAGCATGAGATAAATGTTCGTTTAAATTATGCCTCAAAGAGGTGATCTTAAAAAAATTCTTATTCTAGGTTCGGGACCAATTGTTATAGGTCAAGCATGCGAATTTGATTACTCTGGTACTCAAGCTTGCAAAGCATTAAGAAATGCTGGTTATGAAATTGTCTTGATAAATTCAAATCCAGCATCAATAATGACAGATCCTGATATTGCAAGCAAAACATATATTGAACCATTGACTCCTGAAATAGTTTCTCAGATCATTCTAAGAGAAAAACCTGATGCGATTCTTCCTACTATGGGAGGTCAAACCGCTTTGAATCTTGTGGTTAAATTATCAGAGTCAGATTTTTTAAAACAAAACAATATTGAATTAATTGGAGCTGATTTAATAGCTATTAATAAAGCTGAAGATAGGAAATTATTTAAAGAATCGATGGAGAAAATAAATGTAAATGTTTGTCCATCTGGTATTGCATCTAACCTAGATGAAGCTATTGAGGTATCAAAAAAAATTAGTTCCTATCCTCTTATAATCAGGCCTGCGTTTACTTTAGGCGGTGTAGGTGGTGGAATTGCTTTTAACCTTGAAGAACTTGTCGAGTTGTGCAAATCAGGTTTAGAGGAAAGTCCAAGCAATCAAATATTAATTGAAAAATCACTCATTGGATGGAAGGAGTATGAACTAGAGGTAATGAGAGATACTGCTGACAATGTCGTAATAGTTTGCAGTATTGAAAATTTAGACCCAATGGGTATCCACACTGGAGATTCGATTACTGTAGCTCCTGCACAGACTTTAACAGATAAGGAGTATCAGAGGTTGCGGGATTTGTCATTGAAGATTATTAGAGAGGTGGGAGTTGAAACAGGAGGCAGTAATATTCAATTTGCAGTAAATCCATCTGATGGAGAAGTAATTGTTATAGAAATGAATCCTCGTGTAAGTAGATCCTCTGCTTTGGCAAGTAAAGCAACTGGATTCCCCATAGCTAAGATTGCAGCTTTATTATCTGTTGGCTATACACTTGATGAGATTATTAATGACATTACAAAAAAAACACCTGCATGTTTTGAGCCATCAATAGATTATGTAGTTACTAAGATCCCAAGATTTGCTTTTGAAAAGTTTAAAGGCTCATCAAATACTTTAAGCACTGCCATGAAATCTGTTGGTGAGTCAATGGCAATAGGACGTTCCTTTGAAGAATCATTTCAGAAAGCATTAAGGTCATTAGAAGTAGGTGTTTTTGGATGGGAATGTGATTCACAAGATGAATTCAAAGATGAGAGTCAAATTAAAAATAGTTTAAGAAAACCAACATCTGAAAGAATTCTCCTAATTAAAAAAGCTATGCAGCTTGGGAAAACTAATAACTATATTCAAGAAGTTACAAATATAGATTTATGGTTTATCGAAAAATTACGTAATATCTTTAATTTTGAAAATGATTTCTTGAAAGATAAGGAACTTTATACCCTAGATAGGGATTTGATGTTACATGCTAAACAATTAGGCTTTTCAGATCAACAGATAGCAAAGTTAACTAATTCTGAGTTTTTTGAAGTAAGAAGATATAGAAAAAAACTTAATATAATTCCAATTTATAAAACTGTTGATACTTGTTCAGCAGAATTCTCTTCCTCAACTCCCTATCATTATTCAACTTACGAAGAATCTTTCATTAATTCTAATTCCCAAATTTTTGATAGCGAGATTTCAGAAAATAGTAAATCAAAAAAAATTATGATTTTAGGGGGAGGTCCAAACAGAATTGGTCAAGGAATAGAATTTGATTACTGTTGTTGTCATGCATCATATCAATCTTCTACAAATGGCTATAAAACAATAATGGTTAATAGTAATCCTGAAACTGTATCAACAGATTATGATACTAGCGATATTTTATATTTTGAACCTGTAACTTTGGAGGATGTGCTTAACATAATAGAAGCTGAAAATCCTTATGGATTGATTGTTCAATTTGGAGGTCAAACTCCACTGAAATTATCATTACCTTTATATGAATGGCTTAAATCTAATGATGGGATCAGAACTGGATCAAAAATACTTGGGACTTCTCCAATCTCTATTGATTTAGCGGAAGATAGAGAGGAATTTACAAAAATTCTTGAAGAATTATGTATTAGACAACCTTTAAACGGTATTGCACGTAATCACAATGAAGCAGAAATAGTAGCAAAAAATATAGGATTCCCCTTGGTTGTAAGACCTTCTTATGTTTTAGGTGGAAGGGCAATGGAAATTGTTAAAGATGAAAATGAATTATCGAGATACATTTCTGAAGCAGTTAAGGTATCACCTGATCATCCAATCCTTCTTGATCAATATTTGAATAATGCAATTGAGATAGATGTTGATGCTTTATGCGATTCAGAGGGTTCGGTTGTAATTGCTGGACTAATGGAACATGTGGAACCTGCAGGAATTCATTCAGGAGATTCAGCTTGTTGCTTACCCTCCATTTCTCTTTCAAAATCCACAATAGAAAATGTAAGGAACTGGACTAAATTAATTGCACAAAGATTAAATGTTGTTGGTTTAATTAATTTGCAATTTGCAGTAATAAATACAAATAACAAAGAAAATCAATTATTTATTCTCGAAGCAAATCCAAGAGCATCCAGGACAGTTCCATTTGTTTCCAAAGCTATAGGTAAACCAGTTGCAAAATTAGCTACTCAGTTAATGCAGGGTTTTACATTAGAAGATCTCAATTTCACAGAAGAATTTTCTCCAAAATATCAAGCAGTAAAAGAGGCTGTTTTACCTTTTAAAAGATTTCCTGGCTCTGATACATTACTTGGTCCTGAAATGAGATCTACTGGAGAAGTAATGGGTTTAGCTAAAGATTTTGGAATTGCTTATGCCAAGTCGGAATTGGCAGCAGGTAATGGTGTTCCTTCAGAAGGAGTTGCTTTTTTATCAACAAATGATTTAGATAAAAAAAATCTTGAGGAAGTTGCTCGAGAACTTTTGAATTTAGGATTTAAATTAATCGCAACAAAAGGTACATCTTCATATTTGATTAATTTAGGAATTCAAGTTGAAGAAGTGTTAAAAGTTCATGAAGGAAGACCAAATATTGAGGACCTAATACGTTCGGGTCTTGTTCAATTAATAATTAATACTCCAATTGGCTCACAGGCTCTTCATGATGATGCTTATTTAAGACGTGCCGCTTTAGAATATAATATTCCAACTTTTACAACTATTCCGGGAGCAAAGGCAGCAATTAAGGCGATTAAAGCTTTGCAATGCAATAAAATCAATACTTACTCTCTACAAGAAATACATAATTATTAAAAATTTTATTCTAAGTTTTTTAGCTTTTCTCTTAATTGATTAACTAAAGAGTTTCGACTAATTGAAATTAATTTGAGAGTGTCTTGATGCATTTTAAGTTGTGTCTCCGCTATTTGTAGTACTTTTATAGATTCTTTTATTTCATTAGAAAGTTCATTTATTAAATATTTTTTGCCTTCAAAGGTTAAAACTGGATTTGCAAAATCATTTGTGTTTTCGCTCATGGATTTACTTTTTTTATAAATAAAATAGAACTATAATTTTTTAATCAATTGTTTTTCACATAATTCTTTATAAATTCCTGGTTTATTTATTAAATCAATATGTTTTCCAACTTCAATAATTTCACCTTTATCAAAAACAACTATTTTATTGGCCTCTTGAGTAGTAGCTAATCTATGAGCAATCACAATAACTGTTCTATTTTTCATAGCTCTATTAAGACCTTTTTGTACTTCAGATTCTGATTCTGCATCTAACGCACTTGTGGCCTCATCTAAAAGAAGAATTGAGGGGTTCCCGAGTATGGCTCTTGCAATTGCTATCCTCTGGATCTGACCACCTGAGAAATTTGATCCTCTTTCAGTTATCTCAGTTTCATACTTCTCAGGAAGCTTTTGAATGAAGTTGTGAGCGTTTGCTTTTCTTGCTGATTCTATAACTTCTTCTTTGGTAAAATCCCTGCCCATTCTTATTACATCAATAATGGTTCCTGAAAATAAAAAAGGCTGTTGTTGTACTAATGCAATGTTTTTTCTAATATCTTTTGTATTTAATATTTTGAGATTTTCATCATCTATAAAAATGTCTCCATTATTTGGAGTTATAAACTTTAATATCAAAGCCAACATTGTACTTTTACCAGCTCCAGAAGCTCCAACAAATGCTGTGACTTCCCCTCTTTTAATTTCTAAATTGATATTTTTAAGCACTTGATTATCTTTTTTGTATGCGAAATTTACTTTCTTAAAAACTATCTTGCCTTCAAAATTGGATATCTTTTGTAAATTTTCTTTTTCATCTTCGACAGGTTCTTGATTTATGCTTTTCAACCTTTTTATTGAGGCTTCTGCCTGTTTATAGTCATTAAAATTTGTACTTACATGGCTTATTGGATCAATAAGCATTAAAATGGCTGCAAAAAAACTACTAAATTCTTCACTTGTTAGAAGGCCTAGATTTATTCTTGCGGCTCCTAAACCTAATATTGCTAAAATTCCAAATGCTTCAACAAATCCAACAACGGGATGTTGAAATGCAAGTAGTTTTAATGTTTTATATTTTGCTTTTTTATTTGTACTTAATCTTTTATAAAATCTTTTTTCAATCCAATTTTCTGCGGCAAAAGCTCTTATCGTGGACATTCCATTTATAGATTCACCTATTAAACCTGCTAAATTACTTGTTGATTCTTGACTTTTTTCAGATGCTAATAAAACTCTTCTTCCAAAAGTGTTAACTGAAAGAATAATCAATGGTGCTAAAACGAAAGTTGATACTGTTAATGACCAGTCTAAATAAAACATATAGATTATTACCGCTAACAACTGTAAAGTGCATGGAATAGTATCTTGAGCTGTTTTATAGATTACTTCGCTTACCCTGTCTGCATCCTCAGTAAGTCTATATGTGATGTCCCCAGCTGAAATATTTTCAACAAAATTCATCTTTATTTTTTGAATTCTTCTAAATAAATTTCCCCTCATCACTTCACTAATTTCTAAAGATGGTTTTGCTATGAATACATCCTGTCCAAATTGTGCAGTTTTCTGAACTAAAAATACAAATAAAGACTTTATTATTATGCTAGAAACTTTTGAGAGATCACCTGACCCAATTGCTGGGATTAAGTTTCCAGCTAGATAAGCTAATAAAGGCCAACAAGCTACATAAATAAGCATGCATATAAAACCCTTGATAAACCTATTTGAATATGGTCTGACAGGTGGTATTAGTCTCAAGATGTTATATATTTAATTCTTTATCCTACTTTATCAATATCTTTGGGTATAAAAAACAATGAAATTGGATCAATTCTTAAAATGGAAAAATTTGGTATCTTCTGGTGGTGAAGCAAAAATTTTTATTAAATCCGGCTCTGTTAAGGTTAATGGCGTAATTGAGACTAGGAGAGGAAGGAAGTTAAACAAGGGAGATAAAGTAATATTTCTAAAAAATGAATTAATTTTTGAATAGTTAGCTTATTCAACTCACTTTGTATTAGTATATTTTTCTTGGAGATAGTATTTTGAGAAAATCTGTAATTGCTGGTAATTGGAAAATGCACATGACTTGTGCTGAAGCTAAATCCTTTTTAGAAGAGTTTATTCCTTTAATTAAAAACATAAAAGACGATCGAAAAGTAATCATTGCTCCACCTTTTACAGCTATTTCAACCTTTTCTAATCATTCTGATTTTAATTATATAAATATTTCTAGTCAAAATATTCATTGGGAAGATCAAGGAGCATTTACTGCAGAAATATCTCCAAAAATGCTTCTTGAACATGGTGTCTCATATGCAATCGTTGGACATAGTGAACCAAGGAAATACTTTAGTGAAAGTGATGAACAAATTAATAAAAGAGCAGTTTTTGCTCAGTCTAGTGGACTTACTCCAATAGTTTGTGTAGGAGAAACATTAGAACAAAGGGAGAGAGGAGAAGCTGATAGGGTTATTACTAGACAGGTTGAACAAGGATTAGAAAATACAGATCCATCTAATTTAATTGTTGCCTATGAACCAATATGGGCTATTGGCACTGGTAAAACATGTGAGGCTGAAGATGCTAATAAGATATGTTCTTTGATTCGTAAATTAATAGGTTTTGATGATGTAATTATTCAATATGGAGGATCTGTTAAACCTAATAATATTGACGAAATCATGTCAATGAGTGATATAGATGGGGTTTTAGTTGGAGGGGCTTCATTAGATCCAAATAGTTTTGCGAGAATTGCAAATTATCAATAAGAAAAATCCATGGCCAAATGGCTGGGGTCAAAAAACTTCAATTATGGGAGTTATTAATTTAACTCCTGATTCATTTAGTGATGGTGGGGAATTAAACTCTTCAAAAAAAGTTTTAGATCAAGTAAATCATTTCTTGAGTAATGGTGTTGATGTTATTGATCTTGGCGCTCAAAGTACGAGGCCTGGGGCTGAAGAAGTTGGATCTAGTATAGAAATAAAAAGATTGATCCCATATCTAAAATTAATAAAATCTGAATTTCCAGATGTTTTAATTTCTATTGATACTTTTAATTCAGAAGTGGCTTACGAAGCTCTTTTAAATGGTGCTAATTGGATAAATGATGTCACGGGAGGAAGAAGAGATATAAAAATTTTGGATGTTGTATCAAAATTCAACTGTCCATTCGTAATAACTCATAGTCGTGGTAATAGTCAAAATATGAATCAACTCTCTAATTACCAGAATGTATTGATTGATGTTAAGTGCTCGCTTGATAATTTAATAAAGAATGCTTTAGAAAAAAATATATCTGAAAGGAATATAATAGTTGATCCTGGAATTGGTTTTTCAAAGGATATCAATCATAATTTGGAAATCTTGAGAAACCTAGATGTATTTAAAAAATGGGATTTGCCAATTTTGATAGGTGCATCTAGGAAGAGATTTATAGGAGAAATTTTGAATGAGAAAAATCCAAAAGAAAGGGATATAGGAACACTAGCAATAAGTTGTCTTTGTTCTCAATTTAATATTGACATTGTGAGAGTTCACAACGTAAAACTAAATTATCAAATCCTAAAAGTAGCTGATAGTATTTACAGAGAATAATAAATTTATTATTCTTTAACCCCTTCGATTTTATCCTCTACCTCTTGATATAGTTCTTTCAACTTTTCTATATTCTCATCTGAAGTTTCCCAATATCCCCTGCCATTTACTTCTAGCAGTGTTCCAACAATTCTTCTGAAACTATTAGGATTAAGATCCATTAATCTTTTCCTCATCTCTTCGTCATTTATAAATGTTTCATTAGTTTCTTCATATACAAAATTATCTACTTGTCCACTTGTCGCACTCCATCCAAGAGTATAATTAAGTCTGTTAGAAAGTTCTCTAACTCCTTCGTAGCCAGATTTGAGCATACCTTCATACCACTTAGGATTTAAAAGTTTTGTTCTTGAGTCTAATCTGATAGTTTCTCCAAGTGTTCTAACTTGAGCATTAGAAGTGGTTGTATCCGCTATGTAGCTACTTGGTTCTTTTCCGTCATCTCTTAATGTCTTGATCAATTTTGTTGGATCCGAATCAAAATAATGACTAACATCTGTTAATGAAATCTCTGAAGAATCAAGGTTTTGAAAAGTAACATCTGCTGTTTTCATTACTGACTCAAATACCTCTCTTTTTTGATTCATCTCTCCTGGATTATCTGCATTAAAAGCATATGTTTTGCGTGATAAATACATTTCTTGTAATTCATTTTCTTCCTCCCATGTTGAATTTTCTACGGCTAAATTAACATTTGAACTATAACTTCCACTTGCATTAGAGAATACTCTCGCTGAAGCTTCTCTGATAGAAGTACCTTCTTTTTCTGCTTGTTCTAGTGAATGTTTCCTTACAAAATTAGATTCCAATGGTTCATCAGCTTCAGCTGCTAATTTTACTGCCTGATCTATTAATGCCATTTGATTGATAAATAGATCTCTGAATACTCCTGAACAGTTAACAACTACATCTATTCTTGGTCTACCTAATTCTTCTAAGGGGATTAATTCTAGTTTGTTAATTCTTCCAACAGAATCTGGTTTTGGTTTTACCCCAACAAACCATAAGATTTGTGCAAGTGATTCTCCGTAAGTTTTGATGTTATCGGTACCCCATAAAACACAGGCTATTGTTTCAGGCCAAGTTCCTTGTTCTTCTTTTTGCCTTTCAATTAATTTGTCAACAACAGATTTCGCTGCTGCTACAGCTGCTGTAGTTGGGATTGATTGAGGATCAAGTGCATGGATATTTTTACCACTGGGCAAAACACCTGGATTTCTTATGGGATCTCCACCTGGTCCAGGTAAAACATAATTTCCATCTAGTGCTTTAATGAGGCTATCCATTTCTTTGTCTGCGCAGACCTGTTCCAGACAGAAAAGTAAGTAATCAAATAATTTATTTAATTCTTTCTGATTAACTTCATTAAATCCATTAAATCTGCAGACTCTTAGCCAAGGGGTAGGTAGATTTAGACCAAAAACTTTTAGTAAATCGAACAGTTTAGAAAGAAGTGATTTTTCTAAATAAACTCTGCCATCAACAATTTTTAAAGAGTTGACCATCGCAAAAATTGATTCTCTTGCTGTCTTTATGATTTTTTCATTTAACTCTACAAATTTAAGTTCACCTTTATTGTTACCATCATAAATTTGTTCAATAGTTAGACCGATGGATTCTGCGAGTAATCCAGGAAGAGATCTTAATCCTTCTTGTTCTCTCTCTAAAGATGCGATATTTACAAGTGTTGCAACAGCTTCTTCTGCTGTTGGAGCTTCTCCAATAGTATGAAGACCGCAAGGTAACAATCTACTTTCAATTTCCATCAACTGTTTATAGACATTACCAACAAATAAATCTCTTTCATCTATTGAAAGTTCTTCAACGTCTTTTGAAGGAAGCTCTACATCTTTGTCGAGGTTACATTGTTTAGAAGTTTCAACTATTGCATTAACAATTTGAATACCCCTGCTATTTTCTCTTAATTGCTGATAAGAACCAACGAGTTCACTTAGTTCTTTAAGACCTTTATAGAGTCCTGCATTTTCCGCTGGAGGAGTCAGATAACTAATAGTTGAAGCATATCCTCTTCTCTTCGCAATTGTTGCTTCAGATGGATTATTCGCAGCATAGTAATACAAATTAGGCAATGATCCAATGAGAGAATCCGGATAGCAAGTTTCACTCATGCCCATCTGCTTCCCTGGCATAAATTCAAGTGAGCCGTGAGTTCCAAAATGAAGAACAGCATCAGCCCCCCAGATTTTTTCTACATACGTGTAATAAGCAGCAAAACCATGATGAGGGCTAGCACTTCTTGAATAGAGCAATCTCATGGGATCACCTTCATAACCAAATGTAGGTTGAACTCCAATAAAAACATTTCCAAAATGTTTTCCATAGATAAGGAGGTTTTGTCCATCACTATTAAGGTTTCCAGGAGGTTTACCCCAATTTTCTTCAAGTCTTTGTGAATACGGTGTGAACTCTTCGTATTCTTTTACTGACATCTTGTGAGCAATATTTAACTCTGGGGAACCATCCATCGCTTCAGGGTTGTTAATTACTTTTTCCATTAATTCTTTTGAATTACTTGGAAGTTCATCTATTTGGTATCCTTTCGATTTCATTTCAAGCAGTACTCTATAAATTGAACCAAAAACATTCAAGTATGCTGCCGTACCAACATTTCCTTTGTCTGGTGGAAAACTAAATACTGTGATGGCTAGTTTTTTATCCTTTCTTTGTTTAACTCTTAAAGTTGACCATTTTATGGCTCTTTCAGCGATTACATCAACTCTATCTTGGAGCGTATGGGCCTTACCTGTAGCATCATCACGACCTGAGAGGATAATAGGTTCAATAGCACCATCAAGCTCTGGAATTGCAATCTGAAGAGCTACCTGAACAGGGTGTAAACCTAGATCACTATCTTCCCATTCTTGTGTGGTTTGGAATACTAATGGAAGTGCAACCATATAGGGTCTGTTTAACCTTTTTAAGGCTTCAATAGCTTTAGGATGATCTTGTCTTGCTGGCCCACCAACTAGTGCAAATCCTGTTAGAGATACAACTCCATCTACTATAGGTTGATCGTTATTTATGGAATCATAATAAAATTCGTTAACTGGTTTAGAAAAATCTAGACCTCCGCAGAAGATAGGTAGTACTCTGGCTCCTCTGTATTCCAATTCTTGAATAACGGCAACGTAATGAGCATCATCTCCCGTAACAATATGACTCCTTTGCAGCACTAAGCCTATTGTTGGAGTTTTGTCATCTTTAGGGTTTATATCTTTCCTATTATTTTCCCAATTTTGATATTCTTTAAGACTTTCAAACATGCAAGGAGCAAGAGGATGCCAAATTCCTAAATCTGGGAATGTTTCAGGATCTTGAATCTTGAATTCTTCTATTTGATCTTTTATGATCTCTGAAACAGCATACTTTTCAGAAATCATTAACAAGAAGTTCTTTAAGTTCTCAGTGGTGCCACCTAACCAGTACTGAAAACTAAGAATAAATGTTCTGGCATCCTGAGCTTTCTCTACTGGAAGATATTTAAGTATTGAAGGTAGCGTATTTAATAACTTCAACATTGAATCTTGGAAACTTGCACCATCAGATTCTTTCTTCTTTTTTATTAAATCTCCAATAATACTTTTAGATTGACCAAGTTGGGCCATACTAAATGAACCTAGCTTATTTAATCTCATTACCTCTGGCATGGAGGGGAAAACAATTGATGCTTTAAGTTTGTCTTTAAATGGAGATACTGCATCAACTACTTTTTGAGCAAGGTCTTCAATGAAAATTAGAGAAGCAACGAATATATCTGCATTAGCTATATCTTCTTTAAAATCTTCAAAATTACTATCATTCCTAAGTTCTTCTATAAGATAGCCGCTAAGATCTATACCTATTGGCCCATTCATTTTATTTATTGACTTTGCAGCTTCCGTTAAGGAATTTTGGTATTGTGGCTCAAGGACAACATAAACTGCTTTTATTACAATTTTGTGTTTGTTATCCTCAACAGGAGATACTCTGCGGTTTGCTGAGCGGACCTGCGTAAACATTGATTTTCTTTAAGTATTTCTACCAGCCTACGAATGAAAAGACGTTATTGTGTGCAATATAAATAGCGTGTAACAACCTTTAAAAAAAAATTTTTTAAAAAAATGACTGAAAATTCTAAAAAACCCATACCAGTACTAGTTTCCGGAGCATTAGGTAGAATGGGTAGCGAAGTTGTTAATACCGTATTAAATTCTACAGATTGTGAACTTGTTGCTGCAATCGACATAAACGAAAAGAACAATGGCTCAAATATTTCTGAATTATTGAAGGTAAAAAATAGTGATATTTTAGTTTCAAATGATTTTGAAGGAACTTTATGTTCTGTTAGTCAAAATTACAGAAATGAAAGAATCAAACCTGTGTTGGTTGATTTTACTCATCCTGATTCTGTTTATGAAAATACCCGATCAGCTATTGCATATGGGGTATCACCAGTTGTAGGAACTACAGGTCTAAGCCCTTCGCAAATACAAGATTTGTCTGTTTTTGCTCAGAAAGCATCGGTTGGTTGTGCAATAATTCCTAATTTTTCAGTAGGTATGGTTCTTCTTCAGCAAGCGGCATCTGTAGCTGCAAAGTTTTACGACAATATTGAATTAATTGAGATGCATCATAATCAAAAAGCTGATTCTCCTAGTGGGACGTGTATAAAAACTGCAGAAATGATTGAAGAATATCCAAAGAAATTTAATCAGAATTTAGTAAAAGAGTCTGAGTCATTGAAAGGTGTACGAGGCGGGCTCAGAGATTCAGGAATTAATATACATTCTGTACGATTACCAGGCTTACTCGCTCATCAGTTAGTAATTATGGGATCTCCAGGTGAAACATACACAATTAAACATGACACTATTGATAGGAAGGCATATATGCCAGGAGTTTTACAGGCTATTAAAAAAATTGGTAATTATGAAACTTTAGTTTACGGACTTGAAAAATTGATTTTTTAAAATGATAATTCCAATTAATTCAAGTCAAATTTCAAAACTTATTCCTGCAGTTGGTACAGGAAGTCAATTTAAGTACGCTTTGGGGAATCCTAGAAAAATTCTTCAAAGAATAATAGTTTCTTCAATTGGTGGATTTATCTCATTAATTATTAGTTCGACTGGAGATCAAACTAATAATTTCTGGTTATTCCTATGTGTAGGTTTCTTTTTGTATATCATCTGGGGCCCTATTCTTGAATCAAGTAGAAAAAACTTGCAATTAAGAAAATATAAATTTTTTTCTATATTTGATGGATATGTATCAGATATTTATAAAACAGAAAAGCTTGAGAGTTCAAGAGAACAATCTAATAGGCAAGGTCGATTAGAAGTTATCGAAAACAAAAGGACTTGGTTAGTACTTGAATTAGAAGATGAAGATGGTTATTTAGAAAAATTAAGTTTTCCTATGGAAAATAAGCACAGTCAAATTAGGGTTGGTTCGAATATTAGATGTTTAATAACATCTGATAACCGCAATTTTGACAGAGATTTTTATTTGACCGATGCTTGGCTTCCTGAAATTAACTTATGGGTTGGTGAGTACCCCTATTTATTAAGACCAGCATTTGAGGAAATTTGCTATATTTATCTGAATAGATAGTTGATGCTTATATAATACGATGAAAAATAAATTGAATTTTAAAATTGTTGGATCAGGGCCCACAGGTTTATTACTTTCAATTGCACTTTCAAAATTTGAATGCAATATTTTTTTAACTGATTTATTAACAAAAGATAGATTAATTGATAAAGATAAAACTTATGCAATTACTCACTCAACAAGAAAAATCTTATCTAAATTCAGACTTTGGGAAAAATTAGAACCATTTTTATTTGGCTTTGACACCCTTTCAATTTCAGATAGCGTAACTTCTGCTTTCACCAATTTATCAACTTCTGACTTAGATGATGATATAAGTTCTGCCGAAAATATTGGCTGGGTAGTTAAACATTCGGATCTCATGAACGTATTTTTTCAAGAGATTGACAATTATGAAAATATTTTTTTTATAACACCACAGAGATTGTTACGTAAAAAAATATTATTTGACTATCAATTCTTTTCAACAGGAGCAAACTCACTTGATAAAAAATTCATAGATTTTGTTGATATAAAAAAATCCTATAGTCAGTCTTGTTTAACTTTTAAAGTTTCTCTTAGAGGTCATTGTGAAAAACGAGCTTATGAAATTTTTAGAAAAGAAGGCCCACTTGCATTATTACCTTTAGAAAAAAAATTATATCAAGTAATATGGACTTCCAGTACATCAAAGGCAATTGAAAGGTTGAATTCTGACAAGAATTTTTTAATGGATAATTTATCAACAATCTTGCCTAATGAATTTAAGTTGGATCAAATAATTGGCGAATTTAATATTTTTCCTGTTTCATTATCCTTAAATTTACCAGTTTTAAATTTTAAAAAATTAGTTTTTGTAGGAGATGCATTTCATACATTTCATCCTGTTGGTGGTCAGGGTCTAAATACTTGCTGGAGAGATGTTAATACTATTTATGATCTTTTTAATAAAAATACTGCTATTACTAAATTGCAATTGAGATTATTTAAATTTAAGTATTTTTCAAGCAGAATTTTAGATATTATTGTCACTATTTTTATAACTGACTCGTTGATATCACTTTTTGCTAATCGAAACGTTTTTTTATTTCCAATAAGGAAATTTTCATTTTTACTTTTAAATAAATTTTTTTTTACAAGAAAATTAGTCCTTAATCAAATGACTAAATCTCTCTTTTACTCAAGTATTAAATAGAATTCATGAATAATTATTTATCTAGAGAAATGATAATTTATTTATTTAATGTATTAGGTTTAGATGAATCTACTATTGAACTTGGTATAAAATTATCTATAAAAAATAACACTCCATTACCAATATTATTATGGAGTTATGGAATGCTAACTATTGAAGAACTAGATAAGTTATATTCATTTTTATTTCAAAAAATGGATTAATAATTCTGTTATAATTCTTTTATATTTAATCGAGAACAATTACAGCTTTAACTAAGGGAAATCAGGTATCAAGACAATCTATAGAGAAGCTTGATTTATTATTAATAATCCTAGAAACTATTGATTTAAATGGTATTCAATCCCTTTACGCTTTATCAGATAGACTTGATTTAAATGATGTTCTACCAAATAAAATTACTATTTGGAAATTAAGGAATAATAATCCATTGAGAAAATCCTATGTCAACAACAATATTAAAGTAAACGAATTCGATGCCTTAATTAAAATCACCGTTGAAATGTCTAAATATTTATATCCTTATATCAGAGAGATACTGAAATCTAAAGAAGATATTAAAGAGAATTCAATTATTTGGAATGATTTTAATAAGAGATTTATTGAGTTGATTAAAGAGAGATTTAATGTAGATAGTATGAGAGTGAAAAAGCTTTTAAATCAAGCTGAAAATGGTGAGATTATAATAAAATCTTTGCTTATTTTATCTTTTTGTATTTCAAATCAGGGTTATCAAAAGTTGAAGAATTTTTTATACGATTTTTAATATGATGCAAAATAAATTGTCATTTCATCAATCTTCAGTAAGTCTCGAAATAATCGGATTGCCAGATTATTCCAATAATGAAAATAAAGATCAAATATCTATAATTTCTCAATGGAAATTAACTATAGTTGATAAACCACTTATTGAAGGCAAAATTGAACATTTATGGCCTATTATGGATGCTTTTTATATTTATTCAAATCTTTTAATCAAAAACGAAATTCCAATATATGAGTCAAAATTAATCGATATAAAAGCCGATAATATCCACATACATAATATTGTTCTCAAGAGTTCTAAAGCAAATGTAAAGCCTTTAGTTCTAAAGATTGGTAATTCATTGCTTTCAGATACCATAAATTGTTTTGATCAGTTAAATGAATCGCCAAAAGTAAGAATAAAAAAAACAGATACACTTACTAAAATTCCAAAAAAATTAAAATTTGGGTTAAATAAAAAAGTCAAATTTTTCAATTTCTTTATTCCACCATTTTTTGCAATTTGCTCTTTAATTCTATTCTCCTCTTCTTTTATTTATTTTTATAGTCCTTTTGAAAATATAGAAAAAAAAGAACTAACAAATCCTAAATAAAGAGCAATTAGCATCTTAAATACAAACACGATACTATAGGTTAATTTATTCTCAGAGTTATTTAAATTTTTCTTTGAGCTTTGATTTATGGCAGATTTAAACATCCCAAATTTGAATATTAAACCTGATAAATATATTTTTAAAAAAAAATTAAATTTAAGAAGAAAATCTAAAAGAAGACTATTTACTGAATCTTTCTTTTTATTTATTTTGAGTCTTTTATTAGTTTATATAAATTATTTAATTCCTAATAAAAATTTGCTGTTACAAAATTTACCTTCGACATTTAATAAATCTTTTTTATTATTGATTGATCTCTTTTCATATCTCTATGAGATATTTTTGGTGATTTTTATTTTTGTATCTTCTTTTACTGCTCTTATTTTAATGATAGGTTCAATTAATAGATTATTTAAAGTCTCAAAGAGAAAGTCAAAACAAATTGTTTATAAATAATTTCAAATAGGCTGCATTAGGCCTCCACTTCCTGAATCTGAATCATCATCATCATTTTCTGTTTCTTCTCCAAATAATGCAAATATGCCTAATACAATTGATGAAAGAATAATTGATAAGGGTAAAATCGAAGTTTGGATTCCGACGTCTATATATTCACCCATAAAATAAATAAATTTTTATAAACCTAACCGAAATCAAACTGATTCGCGGATTTTAAATAATTATTTAATAATTTAATCCGTTTTAATAAGTTCTTTATCGAAATTCTTTATTTCTCTTTCAAAAGAATCGAACCACAACATTAGTTGATCAATTTGATTTTGAATTTCAGTTGCACCTAAGCCCCTTATAGTAATGATTGAAAATTGATCGCCTTCAATAAAATTAAATTTATTTTGAACACTACTTGCCAAAGAATTTTTAAGAATTTTGAAAGTAGAATTTTTTAATTTTGTCTCTATCAAGATGTTTGGCTTTTTGAGCTTTATCTTATTAAAACCACATTTTTTAGCTAGTAACTTTAGTCTCATTATCATAATTAAGGACTCAACAGGTTTGGGTAAGTTTCCATATCTATTAACCCAGTCTGTAGCTAATTCAGTTAATTCATCATTATTTGAACATTCAGTAACAGATTTGTAAGCTTCAAGCTTCTCTTCTCTGTTTAATATCCATGTTGCAGGTATAAATGCATTTATTGGTAGATCAATTTGAGTGTCGTTAACTTCAGGTATTTCTTGCCCGCTGATTTCTGAAATAGCCTCATGGAGCATTTCTATATATAAATCATATCCAATAGCATTAACCTTTCCACTTTGTTCTTCTCCTAGTAAACTACCAACACCTCTTATTTCCATATCTTTCATTGCAAGTTGGTATCCACTACCTAGTTCTGAAAAGTCTTTTATCGCTTTCAATCTTTGTTTTGCAGCGTCTTTAATTTTATTTATATTTGGATAAAATAACCAAGCATATGCTTGTACACCGCTTCTACCAACTCTTCCTCTAAGTTGATAAAGTTGTGAAAGGCCAAATTTGTGAGAATCTTCAATAATGATTGTATTTACTTTAGGGATGTCTAATCCACTTTCAATTATCGTTGTGCATATCATTAGATCTACTTCTCCATTATTAAAAGCAATCATTGCATTTTCAAGCTCTGTTTCGTTCATTTGCCCATGAGCAATAATAAATTTTAAGCTGGGAAACATATTTTTTAATTTGTTTACAGCTTGATCTATATCAGAAATTCTTGGAAGAACATAAAAAATTTGACCTCCCCTATCAAGTTCTTGATTAATTGCAGTTCTTATAACATCCATATCTATTTCAGATAAATACGTTTTTATTGATCTTCTTGATGGTGGAGGAGTGTTTAATAAGCTCATTTGTCTTAGTCCAGATAAGCTCATATAAAGAGTTCTTGGAATTGGAGTTGCCGAGAGAGTTAAAACGTCTATGTTGGTTTTGATTTTTTTTATTTTCTCCTTTTGCCTTACTCCAAATCTTTGTTCTTCATCAATAACTAGTAGTCCTAAGTTTTTAATTTCTATTTCTTTTCCTAAAATTTGGTGCGTTGCTACAACTAAATCAATTTTGTTATTTTTCAAACCTGCATAGATTTCCTTTCTTTCATTAACAGTTTTGAATCTATTGAGTAATGATACTTTTATTGGGTAAGGTGAAAATCTATTACTTATTGTTCTCCAATGTTGCTGAGCTAGGATTGTTGTAGGTGCTAGTAGTATTACTTGTTTGCCTGATGTAATAGCCTTAAAAATAGCCCGAACAGCTACTTCTGTTTTACCAAATCCTACATCTCCACAAACTAGCCTATCCATTGGCTTATCGCTTTCCATATCAGATTTTATTTCTTCTACAGCAGTAATTTGGTCAGGTGTTGGTTGATAAGGGAATGATTCCTCTAATTCATCTTGCCAAGGACCATCTTCTGGGAAAATGTAACCCTTTAATTTTTCTCTCTTTGCATAAAGTTTTAAAATATCGACAGCAACTTTTTTGATTTGTTTTTTATTTTTTTCTTTTATTTTTTCCCATTCTGTCCCTCCTAATTTATTTATTTTCGGCTTTATTTTTCCGCTTGATCTATATCTGTTAACACTACCAAGTTGATCAGCGGCAATACTTATCTTTCCATCTTGATACTGAATGACTAAATAATCTCTTGACTCTCCCGTTATATTTATTTTTTCTATTTTTATAAATTTTCCTATTCCATGATTTTTATGAACTATAAAATCACCGGGACTAATTTTATTTACATTTATATTTGAATTGACACTTCTTTTTTTTCTTCTTATGAATACATTATTAAAAAGAAATTGTTGTGAAAATAATTCTCTATCTGTTATCAGGACAACTTTCCATATCGGAAGATAAAACCCCTCGATTTCGTAATTGTTCTTATTTTTTAAAATTAGAGGCGTTGAATTATTAATTGACTTATATGCTTCATCAATATCATTAGGATTGTTTAAGAAGTTTACATTACATTCGTGCTCAAAAAGTAAAGTGCTTGTTCTCAATGGTTGTGCTGATAATATCCATACTTTTTCATTATTTTTTATATTTTTATTTATATCATTGGATAATTTCCCTACATTTTTTGAGTATGAATTTAATCTTTTATCGTTTAACAAAAATCTATTATCAATATTGTTTTTAGATTCAAATTCATAAAATTTTATTAAATTAAAATTTCCTAGTGAATTTAATATTTTGTCAAACATTAAATGCAAATTAGGTTTGGCCTCTAAATTAATGTCATTATTTTTAAGGTTTTCATTTAATTCATACGTACAATTATCAAAATTACTTTCTGAATCTAGATACCAATTATTTGCAAATTTTTTACAATCTTCTAATTCATCAATTACAAGTATTGTTTCCCTATTTATATAATCTATTATGTTTGAGGGTTCCTCTTCAATTATTCCTAAATAACGATCAAGATTATTTTTATTTATATCTTCTGAATTAAAAAGATTGTTCTTAGATAAATTATTTAACTTATCTTTTATTAGCAAATCAAATCCAGCCTGTATTATTTCAATATTATTTATACTTTCTAATGTTTTCTGTGTATTGGGATCATATTCTCTTATTTTCTCAATTACATTATCAAAAAATTCTAATCTTATTGGAAACTCATTATTGACAGGATAAATATCTATTATTTCTCCTCTCCTACTCCAAAATCCTTCAGTGGAAGTTACATTATCCTTCGTATAGCCCAGCAAAGTAAGTTTATTTGCTAATTCTTGAATCTCGATTTGAATCCCTTTTTGCAAATCTAACTTGTTTTCAATTAATAGGTTTTTATTTATTAGATGAGGTTGTAGTGATCTCTCAGTTGATATAACAATATTTAGTTCATTTTTCTCTTTTTTTATTAATTTGGATAAAACAGTAAGCTGACTAAATTCAATCTCTTTGGATTTATTAATTGATGAGTATGGTAGATGTTCTGTTGGAGGATAATATAAAACTGCTTTGTCATTTATACTTTCAAAATAACCAATCCATTTGTAGGCAATTTCTACATTAGGACAAATTAATAATATATTTCTCCCCTCTTTTTTTGCGATACTTTCTAATATTATTGATTTTGCATATCTACTTGAACCAACAATATTTAATTCATTATTTTTTGAAATTCTTTTTATTAATTCAGAAGTAATTTGTGAGTTCGAAATATAATCAACTAAAGTATTTAAACTCATTTATAACTATCAATCTTGATTACAAATAACCGATACATTATATTAGATTTTATACTGATTGTGGATAATATTTGATGGATTCAGCCGCAATAAATTCTTTTATACCCACACTAGATCAGGTAGACAGTTGGTACGAAATCTTTACACTTTTACCAATATTAATTGCTCTAGAATTATTATTATCGGCAGATAATGCTGTAGCACTAGCTTCTCTTACTAAATCCCTCGATAGTTCAGAATTAAGGTCAAGAGCCTTAAATATTGGTATAACAATATCTTTATTATTTAGAATTATTCTAATCATATTATCTAATATTCTCCTAAAATTTATTCTCATTAGAGTTTTTGCTGGTTTTTATTTAATTTATTTATTCTTCTCTAATGTTTTTTTAAATTCAGATATAGAAAACGCTGAAAATGGGACAGATAATAATAAAAATAATTTTAGGTTCTTAAGGGTTGTAGCTCTTCTTTCAATTACTGATTTTGCTTTTTCCATAGATAGTATCACTACCGCAGTAGCTATCAGTGATCAATACATATTAATTATATTTGGAGCAGTGATTGGAGTATTAGCCTTAAGATTTACATCGGGGATTTTTCTGAAACTTCTTGATATATTTTCTAGATTAGAAACAGCCGGTTACGTAGCGATTTTAATAGTTGGGATTAAACTTTTACTAAATACGTTAATTAAAGAATCTATTCTTCCAGACTATTATTTTTATTTTTTGATTCTTTTTGCTTTCATTTGGGGATTCTCTAAAAAAGAATCTAAAACTTAATCTGAGAGATATTCACCTACTGATGGCTTTAGCTGTTGTATCAATTGCTTTTTGCTAGATATGTTTTTGCCTTCAAGTTTTGCTTCTAACAAAAGAATCGGTTCAGTTTTAGTTGAAATTATTATTCCTTCATTTTCTATTACAGCAAGAATAATACCTGGTCTTGAATAATTGCTCATGAAAAGGTATTTTTCATTTTTAATTTCATCACTACTCAAAACTTTGATTTTAAGTATTTTTAGGTTCTTACCTTTAAAAGTTGTATTTGCTCGTGGGTATAATCCTTTTATTTTTTGAGAAATTTCAATTGCCTCATTACCCCAATCAACTCTAAAGTCTGATTTTTCAATCATTCTTGCATAAGTAATTTCTCTTCCAAGGGAAGTTTGTTTTGTTAATTTGGAATTAGTATTTTTATAAATATTTTCTTCGAGAAGTGATGTGGCATTTATAAATAATTTTGCAGATAAAATACTAAGTTTTTCCGATAGTGTTTTTAAATTATCGTCATTACCAATTTTAATTTTGTCTTCTAATAATAAGTCGCCAGTATCTAGTCCCTCATCCATTTTCATAATTCCTACACCAGTAAATTCATCGCCTTTTATTAGTGACCATTGGATCGGGGCTGCGCCACGCCATCTTGGAAGCAATGAAGCATGTGCGTTCCAACATCCAAATTTTGGGATTTCCAATATCTCTTTGGGTAATATTTTCCCGTAAGCTATAACAATAAATAAATCACAAGATAGCGATTTAAGTTCATTTATAAAATGTATATTGTCCCTGATTTTTGCTGGAGTATAAATTTTTATAGATTCTTGCTCGGCAAAGCTTTTAACAGGTGAGGATATTAATTTATTTCCCCTAGATCTTTTCTTATCGGGTTGGCTAACTACTCCAATTACCTCGTGCTTAGATTTAATAAAAATATCAAGGCTCGCAATTGAATATTCAGGTGTTCCCCAGAATATTATTCTCACGCGTCACCAGTTATTGATAATTCATCTACCCATATATGTGGAGAAATTCCACTTGTTGTTACTTCTTGGTTTGATTCAATATTTACTATATTCTTCAAAAGATATTTGATATCGCCCGCAACAGTAGCAGATTCTATTGAGATTTTTTTACCATTTTTATAGAGCCATCCATCAAATGGAAGAGAGAATGAACCTTGACTTGCCCTGACACCTGCATGTATAGCATTTAATTCTTCAATATAAACAAATTCCCCTTCATAAGTTGAGTGATCTAATGATGTTTTTAGATCTGCGTTTTTCTCTGATTTCTCAACTACTATCCAATCAGGAGATACTGAGACTTTTGATCCTAGTCCAGCATGTCCTGTGGGGATTGTTTTAAATATTCTTGCAGTTGATTCAGAATGTATAAAATTTTGAAGTCTCCCTTTGTTAATTAAACATAGTCTTTTGGTAGGAGTTCCCTCTCCATCAAATGGTGATGAAGAAATATTTTTTTCGTGAAGTCCATCATCATAAATATTAAGTGCTTCTGTAGAAAGTTTCTCTCCTATAGAATTTTTATTAGATAAGCTAACTCCATCTAAAATGCTCCTAGCATTAAACATTGAACTAAAGGCATTTATGATCGTTAAAAAAGACTCTGGTGAAAAACATATTAAATATTTATCAGTTTTGATAGATGAATAATTTAAATGAGAAATTGTTTTATTAGAAGCGTCTTTGATACACGACTCTATGTCTATATCTTCAACTCCATATCCAAGTTTTACAGAACCCGAGCTACGAGGTTTCTTATCTTTCTCTTCTGCTCTTGCATATAAATAAAGTGCAGCTTGACTTTTGGTATAGCTCCGAAAGGCACCATCACTATTTGCATAAACTCTCTCATAAAAACTCTCAGAAAGACCATTATACGGAACAGATTTTATGGATTCATGGCTTTCTAATAGTTTTACTTCCGCTTCTCTTAAAAGAGTAAGTAATTTTTTTATTCCAACAGGATTTCTTTTTTTTGAGTCCTTAACTTCAATAGGATCTTTGGCTAGTGGTGAGAATTCTGTTATTTCAT
Organism: Prochlorococcus sp. RS04; assembly: GCF_001989455.1. NCBI lineage: Bacteria > Bacillati > Cyanobacteriota > Cyanophyceae > Synechococcales > Prochlorococcaceae > Prochlorococcus > Prochlorococcus sp. RS04. The sequence goes on from NZ_CP018346.1 coordinate 1,601,277, forward strand.
TCTTGTTACCAAAATCTGATGCGATATTTGCTTGATTTAGAGCTTTTTTAATGCCAGATTCACTGATATCACTAGTTGTTGTAATACCAACTAAATTAGATTCGTTCCAAACTCTTATAGTTAAAATTTGCTTTTCTGATGCCTTAAGTTGTTTAGCCTCACCTTTATCTACTTGTACAGAATAATCATTAGAAAAGCTTGCACCATAATCCCACTTTTTAAGATTTAGAGAATCTGCAGCTTCAGAGATTTGAATAGTAATTTCTTTTGAATTCATTCCTATCTTCCTCCAACAGTGATTGAATCAACCTTAATATGAGGTTGGCCAACAGTTACATTGACACTTCCACTGATAGATCCACAAAATCCAGGCGCTAATTCGAGGTCATTTCCACACATTGATATTTTTGGCATAACTTCTTTTGCCTCACCAATCAAAGTTGCTCCCTTTACTGGATTAGTTAATTTTCCATTTTTAATAAGATATCCTTCTTCTACTGCAAAATTAAATTGTCCTGTAGCACCTACACTGCCACCACCCATTGATTTGCAGTAAAGACCATCACTAATACTGTTGATTAAATCCTCTTTTGAGTGCTCACCTTTAGCTATATAAGTATTTCTCATTCGTGAAGCTGCAGCAAAAGAATAATTTTGTCTTCTTCCACTTCCTGTTCTTTTATGGCCAGTTCTTAATTCACCTGCCCTGTCAGATATGAATTTTTTTAAAATTCCATCTTTTATAAGAACTGATTTTTCGGGTTCCATACCTTCATCATCTACTGATAATGAACCAAAGGATCCTTCTGAAATTCCTTCGTCTATTGCTGTTACAGATTCATGTGCAATTTTTTCATTCAATTTGTTCTCAAATGGGGTTGTTCCTCTCTCTATTTGAGTCGTTTCAAGTAAATGACCGCAGGCTTCGTGGAATATAACGCCACCAAATTTATTAGCTAATACAACAGGCATTTGTCCCGCATCGACATAATCTGCGTACAACATGTTCATTGAGCTTTCAAATACATCATTAGCTGCTTTTTCGTTATCCCATAATCTGAATTCATGAGGCATTCCTGACGATCCAAATCTTCTACTTCCACTAGATCTATATTGGGCATCACTAGCAATCACGTTGAGTCCAACTGTTTGATGCAACCTAATATCTGAGACATAGGTTCCATCGCTGGAGGCTATAATTACTTCCTGTAGATTTCTAGAGTAACTTCCTTTTCTAGTTATTATTTTATTATTTTTTTTTAGAGACTTCGTGCTGACTAATAGTTTTTCACTTATCTCATGTATAGATGGGACTTCATTAATCCATTTTTTCTTAGATAAACTATAGTCCCTATGTTTATCAAGACCGTTAAATACTTCTATTTTTTTATTATCTGTTATGTCTAACATCTCAATAGCCTGAGATACCGACCTCATCAAGCCATTCTTTGTTAAATCATTTGTACTTACAAAACCATCCTTTTTATCTTTGAAGATTCTAATACCAGCACCTCTTCCAAATGATGGACTTACACTTGTAATGAAATCCTCTTCAGCTAGAACGCTTGAGTTGTCTGTATTCTCTATAAATATTTCTACAAAATCAGCACCAAGTCCAATTCCGTAGAAAATGATTTCTTCTAATAAATCTTTATTGCAACTACCAAAAACGATTTCATTTGATTTGATTTGTGACGAAAGCATATGAGTCTATAAATCTTCTCTGGATTAAAGATTATCTAATCGAAGGTTGGAAATCTTTGCTATCAAGAGGTTTTAATAAGTATAGTCTTAATAGCTGGTAACCGTTTGATAAATATTTAGGTAATTTTTTAAAAGTTTTAGATACTTTATTTCCATCACTGTTTGCAATATCAGAAAGAACCTTATTATTCTCTACTATTTTATCTAATCTGCCATAAAAAGATTTATCATAAACGTCCATTACTACAGGGAAAACTCTAGCTGCAGTTTCATTTGTTTTATTAATAACAAACTGGTCGTAATCTCTGGCATCTAAACCTAAAGAACTGTAGAAATCTTTTTTAATTCCCAAATCCCTTGCATACATAGTTGCAAATACAGCTAATAGAAAGAACCTAGACCATAACTTGGATGTTAATGGAAGATTATTCAAGAAATATCTAAACCTATGGAAGTAGTCGAATAATGGGTGTGTAAAAGTAGAGCCGCCAATGGTAATTTTTTGACTTAATGATTTAACAGTACGTGGCTGTGCTTTCATTAATGCGTCAAAGAAATCCCCATGTCTATTTTCATCTTGACACCAATTTTCAAAGTAATTAAATAGTGGAAAAATTTTGCTATCAGGGTTCTTTTCGAGATGCCTATAAATTGCTATATATCTCCAATAACCTATTTTTTCGGATAAATAAGTAGCGTAAAAAATACTTCTTGGAGGGAAATAAGTGTAATCTTTATTGGCTGTTAAAAAACCTAAATCTAACTGAAGTCCAAAGTCACTCATAGATTTATTCAAGAAACCTGCATGTCTAGCTTCGTCTCTGGCCATATGGGCAAAACATTCGGCAAGAAGAGGGTTTTTGACTTTAATCCTTTTGCTAAGCTCCTTGTAAAGTAAAAAACCTGAAAATTCTGAAGTACAACTTCCCTCGAGAAAATCAACAAAAAGCTCTCTTGTCTCAGGATCTAATTTATCTGCAGCGCCTTCAAATTCACTATTTCTTACAAAATGATGTCTATTGTAATCTTTCCTAAATTCCTCACATATAGCTTCCAATTCCTCCTCGTTTATTGATAAATCCATATTTTCCATAGCCTCAAAGTCTGTTGTATAGAATCTTGGAGACAAAATTGTTTCTTTTGCTGGTATCTTTCCATTATTAATATCTTTTTTATTTTTTGATTCAACAGTTGATTGAGCCATTTTTTATTCGGTTTATTAATACTATTATTTACTATGATTTGTATTTTCGAGGGAAAAGTTAACTTGGTGTTATTGTTTTTCTAATTAACTCCTATTAACTTTTGCCCATTCAATCTTTGAAGTACTCTTGAAATTATTAATTTTAGGGTAATCCTTTTTTCATCAATAAGAAAAGATTCAATAATACTGGGTTGTTGATTAGGTTTTGATAAAGAAATACTTTTTAATGAACTAATGTCATCTCTCTCAAAGGATAACCAAAAGTTACATGTATCTTTAATTTCACAATTTATTACCCAACATTTATCTCCAGCAATAGGTCTATTTGTGTTAGTGAGTTTAATATTGTTTATTTCTAATCCTCTTTGATTAATTTCCTCAGTAAGTGAAGGAATTAGGTGTATGTTAATAAATTCTTGGAAAGGCTTTTTCTCTACTGGGAGTTCTTTTTTGGGTTTTGTTATAGGTTTTTCGGGGGTATTATTTTCATTTTTTATAACAACTTTAGTAGCAGAATCACCATTATTTATGTCTATATTGATAACTTTTTCTGATTTAGGTACTTTTATTTCCTCAGAGTTTGATTTAGTAGTATTGTCAGATATTTCTTTATTTAATTTATTATTTTTGTCTAAATTTTCTTCCATAAAAAAAAGTGTTTACTCCATTATAAATTAAAAAAACATTTTTTAATTAATTTATTTTTCTACCAATCATTATCTGCATTATCCCAGTCATCTTTAATATCTTGATTTGAATAACTTTGATCTTTTTTTAAATTATTATCATTCATATTTTTGACTACTCTGTAATTAACAGAAATTGTTGGTTGAGTTTCTCTAATATCCCTTTGTGGCGGCATCTCAACGTTTGGTTCCATTTCTTCCTCATTATTATTAGATACAAAATCATCTTCCACATTTTCGAAAGTATTTTTTCTGAAATTAGTACTAATAATTGTTGTATTCAATAAAGTGCTTACAAATAAACCAGAAAAAAACGAAATACTGATTAACTTACCTATACTTACTTCTTGAAGGGTCCATTTTAAGTATCTATATGAAGTCTTCTGATTATTATTTGTATATAATAAAATTTGAAAAATTATTATTAAAAAAAGAGTTAAAAGTAAATATTTTTTCTTAAACATAATTATAAAATGTTAGCTTAATTTTTTTTGGTTAATATTTCCATAATATATTTTGTGAAAATTTCTTTATGTTAATTCTAAATCAATTTGATATTTAAGAATATCGACTTTTATTATTTTTACTTCTATTGCATCTCCAACTTTATATGATTTTTTAGATTTTCTTCCAATCAATAGATTTTGCCTTGACCTGTATTCATACCAATCATTATTAAGAGTGCTTACGTGTACTAAACCCTCTACATTTAGTTCTGATATCTCAACAAAGAAACCATATGTTTGCACTGATAAAATAAACCCACTATAAATATTACCTAGTAATTTTTCTGCTTTTCTTACTTTTTTTATATTTATCAAATTAGATTTATATTGGTTAACTTTGTACTTGAATTCATTAAGTTTATCTATCACAAACTTGTTAAATAATATTTCTAGATTTTTTGATGTTGATGAATTAAATATATCCCAATTTACTAGGTCTAATGAATTACTTTCCGATATATTGATTGCATCAATATTACTTTTCTTTGATTTCTTACCATTTATTATCATATTAAAAATACAGTACTGGTTAATTAGATTAATGAAGTCAAATCCAGGAACTGTCCATGGAGAAATAAATAATTTTTCTGATTCATCATTATCAGGATCATTAGATATCAACCTTATTTCATTGTCCTTAAATTCATTAATTAGAAGTTTATGTAAGATTCTTTTTTTATTATCGTCGTCACATAATTTAATTACTTGACTAAATGTCAAATTGCCATCTTCATTAAGCTCTACATCATTATCAATAAATTCTGAATATTTGATAATTTCATTAGCATTAATGTGATCTATTTCATTTGAAGTGTATCCTGCACTTTTTAAACCATATTGATTTGAATGTTTGAACCATATTAAATTAGCTTCATATAGTATTGGTGAAAGGTAAGTTTGGCAATCTTCTTTATTTAATGTTTCAAAATATCCTTTTGAATATTCAGCTGGATTGTGAATAAAAAATTCTTCTAGTGCTTCAATCTTATTCAGTGGCGCAGGAATTTCCACCTTACCCTCCAAAAGATGGTTTTCTCTGAATGAACATGAAATTTCTAGTATTTTATCTAAATCGTCGACATATTCCTTTATAGGTTTTAATACCCGAGAGGTTATTCTTGATTTGCTTTTTCTAGATAGAAGCGCGTCAGTATGATCACTTCCAACAATAAGAGTGCATTTAACTAAAGTAAGATGAAATGACCAATCAATTATTTCATTATCACTATTTAAATTTACACAGAGGCTTATTGCTTCATTCTTTTCGCCAAATTTAAATTCAGAATCATTTCTTATGGCTTCACCAAGGTGGTTTTGCCAATCATTTAATAAGGGTAATGATTCAAAGCCTTTGAAAAATATTTCTAGAGATTTTTTACTATTAAGATCTACTCTTTCTGCAAGATTATTTGTATGTATCCATAATTTAGTATTTTTATTTTTTCCATGCTCTATTTGTATCATTGGGAGCATTGGAGAGTTATTAGAATTCCAACTTTTGAATAAATAAGAGTTTTTATCTGTAAGGTCTATTCTCTCCCTTTGTTCTATTTTTTTTGATTCAATATTATTTAAATCGTATGATTTAACGATATTGCTTTTAGATAGAACAAATTCTGTATCATAGTCTTCATTATTGTTTAGTTTTAGTTCTTTTATCACATGACCTAGTCCTTCTTCTTGACCTATGGGGAATCTATCAATCTCAACTTTTACTATATTCTTTTTGTCTGGATTGAAAGTGTATTTTTCATTCTCTTTTGGAAGTTTAATTTTAGAAAGGATCCTATCGTCAATTGGGATTCCATATACATCATTGTTTATTATTTCTACTTTAGAAAGAAGTATTTGATTTGATCTTTCAAGAATACAATCAACTATTCCTTCAGGTGATCTTCTTCTATATCCCTCTTTTATTATCCTTACTAAAACTTTATCTCCATTCCATGCATGGTTAAGTAGATTTTCTTTAATGTAGATATCTTCTTTGTCTTTTCCTCTCACAGCAAAGCAATAGCCTTTGCTACTACATCTTATTTTGGCGACAAGATGATCATTATCCTTTATGCATGTATATTCATCATTTTCATTTTTATTAATTATTTCAAGTGTTTTTAGAGCTGTTAAAGCAATATCTAATTTATCTTTATCAGATTTCTTTGTTATTTTTAATAATCTGCATAATTTTTTATATTCTAACCCATCTGACTGATTAAGATTATCAATTATTGAAGATGATGTGAACATGATCTAAATAAAATTATAAATCAATTTAGGGGTATACACTTCATTATTACACCTTATTATCCAAGCTTAAAACTATTTATTTTCTTTCTCTTCTTTTTCTTCTTGTTCGATTTTGAAAGAGTTGATAAAAAGCCTTATACCAATGATGAAAAATGTAATGGAGGCTATTGTCTTAAGAACTACTTCTGGTAAAAAACTTGAAATAGACCCACCTGTTAAAGCTCCTAGTAAACTTGCAAAAACAAGTGCTGAAGAAGATCCTAGAAAAACTGCTAATGGTTTATTTGAAGTGCCACTTATAGTTAAAGTAGCTAGTTGAGTTTTGTCACCTAATTCAGCTATGAAAACAGTTAGAAATGTTGATACTAATAAACTTAAAATCATTTATAAATAATTTTTGAATGTTTCGTAAGCTAAAAATATACTTATCAATATCATTAAAGTACCAGTAGATAAAGCAAATTTGCTAGGAGATATTTTTTTTGATACCCATTTACCAATAAGAACTCCTACTATGCTAGAGCTTATTAATGCTAGAGAACTTCCAAGAAAAACAATTATTGGCCTGCCCGATTCAGCAGAAAGCATTAATGTGGCTATCTGAGTTTTATCGCCAAGTTCAGCAATAAAAATTGTTGTAAAAGTCGTTATAAATATTGAAAAAAAACTTTTTTCTAGATTGTTTTCTTTTTTTTCTATTTTACTATTCATTTTTCTGAAACAGCAATTCTAAAAGTTTTCATCTCTTTACTTTGGTATCCATAATTTGATGAAATATGTTGTTTGCAGCAATCTATTAAAAATTTATCACCAGATTTTAAATATCCTTTAAATGAAGTTGAAAATTCAATTACCCGGCAAAAATGTGGTCTGGTTTCATAAATTAAGCATTTTTTATTTTCTCTGTCCAGGTTTTTACACCAACCGTCTTTAGCTGTCATCGAATTTATCAAAGCTATATCTTCTTTGTTAAGTTTGTTAGCCAATTCGCTTCTTTCATTCAAATCGAATTTACAACAAGCTCCACAATTTTCTATACATGTCCATGATTTCATAATTTAATTCAATCTTGTAACGTATCAGTACAGTTTCTTCATTTATTTGTAAAAATAGTATCACAAAACATATTCATTAATCATGGCAACACTTATTCCATTGGCTGTAGTTGCGTTAGCAGGACCAGCAATTATTGCTCTTGTATTTTACCGTAAATAAAAGTAATTCTTTTTGGTGGCTTATCTGGAGGGTGTTTATTGGGATTTAGATGGTACCATCGCAAATACTGAATTAGAGGCCCATTTACCTGCTTTTAATAATGCTTTTAATGACCTTGGTATTGATTGGGATTGGGATACTAAAACATATATAAAACTTCTGAAGATAAATGGGGGCAAAAATAGGATTGCTTATTACGCTAAATCTAATAATGATAATTTGTCAGAAGATTTAATTCTCAAAATTCATGAAACAAAGCAGTTTCATTATTTAGAAATTATAAAAAAAAATTTGGTTAGTTTAAAAACTGGTGTTTTTAGATTAATAAATGAATTACATACAAAAAAAGTAAGACAATTTATTGTTACTTCAAGTTCAAGAATTCAAGTCAATCTACTTGTTGATCATCTTTTTAATGGCTTCAACCCTTTTGAGTTCATTATTTCAAGCGAAGACGTTGAATTAAAGAAACCAAATCCATTACCATATTTAAAGGCAATCCAATTAAGTGGTATAAACAAAAACAACTCAATTGTTTTTGAAGATTCCAATCCAGGATTGAAATCTTCCTTGGCAGCTAACTTGCCAACAATTTTTGTTCATTCAAATATCCCAGTTGTTCTTGAGGAAAATATTAAATTAGATTGTATTTTAGACAGTCTTGGTGATCAGAATAATGTGGCAAATGTAATTAAAGGCCCTAAACTAAAAAAATCATATGTTGACTATAACTTTCTGAGTAATTATTTAGTGTCTTTTAATAATGCAAAAAACTAATTTTTCAAAAATTACCTACCAGTTTAATAAATTATTTTTTGGTTTTCTAAGTGATACTTGGAGAACAAAATCTATTGGTCTAATTTCTGTTTTGACAGGTTATTTTTTGTTCGCAAATTTTATTACAAAATTTATATCTGAAGGTAAAAATGAGTTGATAATGGTCCCAATAATTATTATTTTTATTGAAATCATTATACGAATTAAACCTAACACAAGTTCAAAATTTTATTATCTATGGACAGTAGTTGATAAATTAAGAATTGGTGCAATTTATGCCGTTATACTTGAAGCATTTAAATTAGGATCTTAAAAGCTACTCTTCTTCTTCTTCTTCAATAGGATAAACAAATCCTTGAGCTTTCCCAGTTAAAACTGATTTACCTAAAGATATAGCTTTTTGAGCTGCTATTGCTGCTTTTCCTTTCCAAACAGCGTGCCTTTGGTTCCTTTTGCTTTTTGATTTTTTCTTCTTTGGTACAGCCATTCTGTTTCTTTATTTCCATATAATAATATAACCTTTAACTGGTTATCTCCAAAACTTTTGAGTATATTTTGTTTATATACGTCAATTTTTTAAATAAGCATATATGCTTCATTAATCACTTATAAAGATAGTGTTTAGATCAAAATTCTCATATTCAGATTCTAAATCAAGTTATTCGGATCTTCTAGAAGATATAGAGACGGGGAAAATAGAATCAATATTTTTCTATCCAAGACAGAGAGAAATTGATGTTCTGTATAAAAATGGTGATAAATTTAAAATACCTATCCTTTACAACGATCAATTAATCCTTGAAAAGGTTACTGAAAATAAGGTAAATCTAACTATTAACAATAGTAGAAAAGAAGCCTCAGCTGCTAATTCATTTGCTTCAATAAGTCTTTTCTTGATTTTCATATTAGCTATAGTTTTAATACTGAGGAGTACATCAAAATTGGCTTCCAGAGCTTTTGGTTTTACTAAAAATCAAACTAAATTTGTAACTATTGATGATGTAGAAACGAGATTCGATGATGTAGCTGGCGTGCCTGAAGCCGCTGAGGAATTAAAAGAGGTAATAACATTTTTGAAAGAACCTAAGAAATTTGAAAATCTTGGAGCAAAAGTTCCTAAGGGAGTTCTTTTAATAGGCCCACCAGGAACAGGTAAAACATTATTAGCTAAAGCAATTGCTGGTGAATCAGGAGTGCCTTTTCTCTCAATATCGGCATCAGAGTTTGTAGAACTTTTTGTTGGTGTTGGAGCAAGCCGAGTTCGTGATCTGTTCTCTAAGGCTAAGGAAAAATCTCCTTGTATAATTTTCATTGATGAAATTGATTCCATTGGTAGGCAAAGAGGCTCTGGGATCGGAGGTGGAAATGATGAAAGAGAACAAACCCTTAATCAGCTTCTAACTGAATTAGATGGTTTTGCTGATAATTCTGGGATAATTGTTTTAGCAGCTACAAATAGACCAGATATTTTGGATGCAGCACTATTAAGACCAGGTAGATTTGATAGGAAAATTGAAGTAATGCTTCCAGATTTAGATGGAAGAAAAAAAATTCTTTCAGTTCACTCACTTTCCAAACCACTTTCAAGCGAAGTTGACTTAGGATATTGGGCTTCTAGAACAGTTGGATTTTCGGGAGCAGATCTTGCAAACTTGATGAACGAGAGTGCTATTCACTGTGCAAGAGACGAATCTAAATTAATCAGTGACCTTCATATAGAAAATGCTCTTGATAAAATTACTATTGGCCTGAGAAGCTCATTAATAACTTCTCCTAATATGAAAAAAATTATTGCTTATAATGAAGTTGGTAGAGCAATTGTATCTGCTGCAAGAAATGGAATTGAATCAGTTGATAAAATTACGATTTTACCTAGATCTGGATCTATAGGAGGATATACAAAAATATGCCCTGACGAAGATGTAATTTCTAGTGGATTGATTTCAAAAAAACTATTATTTTCAAAAATTGAAATTGCTCTAGCTGGAAGAGCAGCAGAAACGATAGTTTTTGGTGAAGGTGAAATTACACAATGCTCCATAAATGATATCTCTTATGCGACAAATATCGTAAGGGAAATGGTTACAAAATATGGATTTTCAATTATTGGTCCAATTTCAATGGATTCTGATAATAATGAAATGTATTTAGGAGATGGATTATTTAGAAGAAAGCCTCTGATAGCAGAAAATACCAGTTCTAGAATTGATAATGAAATCATAAATATTTCTAAAATTTCATTAAATAATTCAATAAAAATATTGAAAAAAAATAGAGTCTTACTAGATAAATTAGTTGACATACTTTTAAATCAAGAAACTATAGATAAAGAAGTTTTTAAATTAACAACTTCTAAATTGTTGAAAGTTTGATTTAATTGCTTTAAATTAAAAAAAATATTTTCTTGATAATTAAAAACAACACAACTAAGTTATTAGTTACGCTTTCATTTTTACTTATTCTTCCTTTTATACAAAAACAATGGTTAAATTTGTATTCACTCAATATTAATGTTATTTCCTTTTATTCAATCATTTACTATTTGAGTGGTGCAATATGTCCATCTTTGGTGTATATAAACTCTTTAAAAAACTATACTTATTATAATTTTACAAGGAATAAAATTCATAGTATAAAAATAATTAAAGGAAAAAGATTACTATTCTTAGTAGCAATAAATTTAATATTTCTCTCTTACTTAATTGCTGAATATATATATATAAATTTTGATTTTATATTTAATTTATTTCTTGAAGGAATTAATGTACCAAAACCGGATATTCCACAGTTAAGTTTTTTCATATTTTTAATTTCTATCCTATTAATTTTTAAGAAATCTAGGTTTCTGTTAAAAAAAATAATATTGGTAAATTTTATTTTGATTTCTTTCTATCTTTGGCATCTTCAAATTAATAATATTAGTGTTGATGATCAGTTTTATATTTATAGATATTTTGGTTTAAATGACTTAAATTTAATTAATCTTTTTATCCTAGTCGCCATAGAAATTTTTTTCTATACGTGGTCCTTCTTATCATATAAAACTAATTTGAGCGATTGGATCGTACCAAAACCTCAAAAGGGGGATTTTATCCCCTTTTTGAATATATTTATTTTTTATTTTTTTATAATTATTTACTACTCAATACTTACTTAAATGTTTCTAATTCTTCTATAGGGCAGAAAAATATTCCTTACTACCTTTGGGGTCCTCTAACATTGTTTTCTCCCCGGGTGTCCAGTTTGCTGGACATACTTCATCAGGGTTTGAGGCAACATATTGATAACCTTGAAGGATCCTTAGCGTTTCATCAACATTTCTACCTACAGGAGCCTTGTTAACAGTCGTATGCATAACTACTCCTTCTGGATTGATAAGAAATAAACCTCTATCGGCCTCTCCATCATCATTAAGAACATTGTAAGCTTGGCAAATTTCTCTTTTTAAGTCAGAAACTAACGGGTAGTTAATATCACCTATTCCGCCTTCATTTCTTGGGGTTTGTATCCAAGCCAAATGACAGTGTTTGCTATCAACTGACACTCCAAGTATTTCAGTATTAAGAGCTGAGAAATCTTGGTATCTATCACTAAATGCAGTAATTTCAGTTGGACACACAAATGTAAAATCTAGTGGGTAGAAGAATAAAACAACCCATTTACCTCTTAGACCTGAAAGTGTAACCTCCTTAAACTCTTGATCATATACTGCTGTAGCACTAAAGTCTGGTGCTTCTTGGCCAACTCTTAAGCTCATGAAAAAATTTGTCCTTAATTTAAATTATGTATGGTCTTAATGACCGTAATAAGTATTATAATTTTATTGATAATGAATTAGCAAGTTTTTTTTTAATTCAATGAAATGGCATTATTCCTTTACTAGGAAATTTACAATTTTGAATCACAATAAACTTTTAAAAAATCTCAAAAAGGAGTTAATTAAATATCCCATTAACAGGCTTGACAATAAAAATTCTAATTAAAAGAAATTTTATTTTATTTAAGATTCCTTAAAATCTAACTCTCTATAATTAGAAATATTCTTTTTAATATTTTTAATTATGGCTAAATATATTGAAAGACTAAAGGAAAAAATTAAAATAAAAAAATTTGATACTAATCAGCCAGTTGGAGCTTGGATTTTCGTTGTAATTTTGAATATAGTTGGATTTGCGGGTTATTTTTACTTAAAGGTAAATCATATACAACTAGGTAGTTAAAAACTTATCTTATTTCCTTCTTAATTGAGCGACAAAAATTTTTTAGTCTTTCATTCCTCGTTAAGTCAGGTAAAGTCCAAATTGATTCCGTCTCAGGTAATTGATCTATGCTCCATTCTTTGAATTCTTCTATTATCGAATCATTATTTAATTTTGATGTATACTTTTTTCGTTTTTTTAAATATTTTCTTATCACTGTAAGATTTGTCTTTATATATTCCCTCATAAAAAATAGTTAGTCTTATATTAATCTATCATTTAGGAAGTTCTGCTTTAAAGAAAAGATTAATTAGACATTTTGAACTGCTTGAAAAAGTCCAAACGAATAACCTCCAATTAAAATCCAGCCAAGGACGCTTGATATTATTGTAGATCTTCTATTATGTCTCCTTAAAGCTGATTCAATCATTTCATTAACTTCATCTCTATTAAGGTATTCTTTCTTAGAGTTTTTTTTCATTTTTTCTTTTTACAATAAACGAATTTATAAGAAAGTGAGCTTATGATATTTTCTTATAAGTAAAAGTTTTATTTTTAATGATTGTATAAATATTTTTTTTATTTAGCATAAAATATATAATAAAATTTTAAGAGAAATTTTTAAAATTATAAGATAAAGTATTTGAATTGAAGGATCATAGCTTTTTATACAAATAATGAATATTAATGATAAATCTGTTTTAGAAATGCTTAATAAACTTATTGTTATTAATAGGCTAAATAAAAGTCAAATTCTTCAAATGGTTAATTTAGCTTCAATATCAAATGATATCAATGATTTAAAGGATAACTTGAAATGGGAAAGTTCTAAATCATTTAATCAAAATATTTAAAATACATAAACTTATTGTTTTATAATTATTAATTCTTGAAATTTACATAAGAGATACTTAAGTTAATTCAATTAATTAAGAGTTTTATAAATAATTTATATAAGCTATTCAAATAAATTTTTGAAAGTAATTTTCCTGATAAGAAACTTGCTCTTGATTACTATAATTAAGAGTTGTTTTCTTATCCTTGCTAAATGATTTAATTAATATTGTAGAAGTGATTATTATTATTAGTATTATTAGTAAATCTCCAACAGTAACCCCTCTCTCCTTAAGATTCATGATAAAACATATATTTTGTTTAAATATAGCCTTTATTATTTAATAAACTAATATTTTTTACAAACTTGCTAAAAACACATATGAAGGAAATATAAAAAGAATATAAAAATATTGAGTCTATAACCTTTTAAGTCTTATAAAAAAAATAGATAAATTGATTATATGGAAGTCAAAAAAAAAATTAGTAGTTCTAACACTCCTTATTTTTTCTCTAAAGAGATGATTATCACAAAAAAATCACTTAACGAAAATCAACTCAAATTTACTTATCAAAAACAGTTAATCTCTGATCTAGATAATAAGCACAAGGAATGGTCAAAATCGATTAACAGTAAATTTTAAAAGCTTTCGTTGATTATATTTAAAAGTTTATTTCTTTTAATTGTATTTTTTTCTTCCCAATTAAGTGTTACTTCATCATTAATGATAGGTTTTGCTTCATAAGCTAGATACCAAAGAATAAATCCGACAGGAAATAATAAAATATGCATAGCAAAATTAGTTGACTTAAATCAAATATAGTGCAACACTTATTATGTGCAAGTGTCACACTAATTTTTTTTATTATGCCCTCTCCGAGGAAAAGAATTGGTTTTTTGCCAAGTGAAGAAGTGCATGAAATTATTGAAAAATTGTGCACAGCTAATGAGTTTAGCCAGTCAAAAGTCACAGGTTTATTGGTTGAAGAAGCGTTAAGGTCTAGAGGTGTGTTAAGTGAATCTTATGGTCAAAATCAAAATAATAATAATGATTTTATAAACTTTTCTTTTGATCACGAAACATTTTCTGAAAATAATAGTTCTTCACTTAATGTGGACGAATATGCAGTTAATAAAAAAGTATTATCTGATGATATCAAAATGATGCATGAATTTATTGAGTTTAAGTATTTTAAGAAAGTTATGAAGCGAAATAACAACATTATTGAATAAATAGTGTCACACTATTAATGTTTATATAAGAATGCTTTTCAATGGAATTTAGAAGTTATGCAGAGATAAATATTTTTTAAGATTTCTAATCAATTTCTTAAATAAGGATCCAAAATAAATTGAATCTTTAAAATTCAGCGGACTAAATCCTCGTGGAGATATGAACCTTAGCCCGCTTTAAAAAAATAGCAATAAAAAAATATAAATACAATAAGTATGTAAATTTACTTTTGATTTAAAATTGGATTATAAAAACTCTAAATATAAATGGCTGTAAGTGAATTAAATGAAGATACACAGGATCAAATATGTGATCTTCTTGAAAATCTTCAGCAAATAGAGAAACTTAAAAATAAAGATATACGAATTTTGCTTGATAAGGTAGTAAGAAAATATGGAGGAAAAGTAGTAAATAAATGAAACACCTATTAATCCCACTATTAGTTTTGCTTCCTTTACCAAGTGTTGTAAATAGCTCCCACTTAAATAATCAGAGAGAACTTATAGTCACCTCAGAAAGCACTAGGGAATCAATAAAGTTAGCAAAATACCTTAAAGATAATGGTGTAGTTAAATATTCAGCATATTGGTGTCCTAATTGCCTTAATCAAAGTGAATTATTTGGTAAGCAAGCTTATAGAGAACTTAATGTTGTTGAATGTGCAAGAGATGGCATAAACAGTCAAACTCAGTTATGTATTGATAAAAAAATTAAAGGGTTTCCCACGTGGGAAATAAATGGAAAACTAATTTTAGGTGTACTTTCACTAAAAGAGTTATCAAAGTTGACTGGATTTAAGAATTAAGGAAAATGTAAAATGATTAATGTCTAGATATTAAATGTTATTTCTTGAGTACCTTTCATACATCCACCAGTTGGATAGTTAATTACTTTTTTTGATATTATTCCAATACTTATAGCAACTATTCCAATACCAAATAAAGCTCTTGATCTTTTGCTTGTGATGAGATGTTTCATTGGGTATTTATTAATTAATAAATATCAGGGATCATTATAACGGGGATTTTTTTATTAAAAAAACAAGTAACCCTAAATCTATAATTTTTTAAAATAAGTTTTAGATATTAGATACCTTGATAATCCTTAATCAATAAATGCTTTTATATCTTTTTTTCAGTATTTTTATTTTGTATTTGACAGTCTTTTTATAATTAAAATGAGACTTTTATTTTTTTATGAAAAATAAAGAATTTAATGTAACTCAAGGTATGGCTTTGTTACTTTTGAAGCCATTAAATTTACCCGCTAACTACGTCCTAAATCTCATAATTTATATAACTAATCCTAGTAACAAAATTGGATACTAATAGTCTTCCCAAACTGGTTTGGTTCTTCTCCAACCTTGAGCGATTAACTTTCTCCATTCATCTCTAGCTTTATCAACTTTAAGTTCTTCTCTGGTTGTCATAAGAGGTGGTTCTTTTCCTAAAACACCAAGAATTCTTCCAGAGTCAATAAACATATATTCAAAAAATTTATCTTTATTTTGATTATTCTTTGAAAACCTTTTAACCCTTGAACGATTCGAATTTATAAGCCAATAATTTTCTGTCAATCTTTCTTATTTTATGTTTTCTCAATTGGAGCCATTGTTAATCCTTTGCTGATTAGTTGCTCATTATATAGCTCTGCTTGTTCAAGATTACCTCTCCATACCTCTGCAGATCCTGTCTTGTCAACTTTAATGGTTAGATCCCATGCCCTTTGTTCACTTATGCTTGGGATTATTTTTAGAAGACAATTTGCGACATGCTGAAACGTATTAAAATTGTCATCAAGAACTATAACTCTTGCTTCTGGATATTTTGTTTTAGATTTTTTTGGATCTAAGACTGTGCCGAGTGAATTAACCATTATTGTCTTTAATAATTTAATTAAATTAAAATTTCTCCTATGTTGTTCAATTGAAAAGTATTGAAAATGTCTCGAGCGTGACTTGAACACGCGACCTGCGGGCTATGAATCCGCCGCTCTAACCAGCTGAGCTACCGAGACATGGGAATATTGTAAGGCATTGGTTGTACTTAATTACCATTTTGAAAATTTATTTGTTTGTGGGCCTCATATATAGCAATTCCACATGCTACAGAAAGGTTTAGACTTCTAACACCTTTTTGATCATTGTTTCCAGTCTGTATATTCGGCATAAATATTGATAATAAAAAGTCGCTTTTATCAATAATGGAATCGGGTAATCCTAAATCTTCTCTCCCAAATAGCAAAATATCATCTTGCTTAAATTTAAAATCCTTCAAATATAATCCATTTTTTTTACTAAAAGAAATTATTCTTTTTGTTGATTTTGACGCTAAAAAATTTTCAAAATTCTCATACTGATTAACAGTAACTAGAGGCCAATAGTCTAATCCTGCTCTTTTTAAATATTTATCTTCTAGCTTAAAACCCAAGGGCTCTATAAGATTTAAAGGTATATTAAATGCAGCACATGATCTGGCAATATTACCAGTATTTTGCGGGATTCTAGGTTCAAAAAGAGCGACTTCCAATTTTAAGTAGGTATTTCAATACTTATTTCATCTATTTTGATTGCTCTGCCGTTTATGGCCAGCCAATTATCTTTTGATATTTTTGTTATTCTCTTTTGAAGTTCGCCGATTCTCTCAATATATGTATTACCAATTTTATATTCAGAGACCAAACTCCAACCTACTTGTTCTCCAACAATAATTGTTATGCTTTTTCTTTTTATTAAGAGACTTATAAGTGAATTAATTTTTGTTGACCATTTATTTTGTTCCTTGCCAATACTTTTCATAACGAATCCCCCAATAGAATCTATTAATAATGGACCTTCTTCATTCCTTAATGTATTTAATAGATCTGTAGTTTCTATTAATTTCCAATCTTTTGGCCTTCTTTTTCGATGTAAATTAATTTTATCTTGCCATTCTTTATCATCCAAATTGTTTTCAGATAAGGCAACATATGATAATTTCTTTACCTCCTTTGCAAGATGCTCCGCGAATTCACTTTTCCCACTCTTTGTCCCCCCTGTAATAAAAACTATATGAGATGAAAATTCACTAATATTTAAATCCTTGGCATTCATAAATTCTCTTTTATTTAGAGAAATACCACCATGTTGCTAGAGGAATGATTGTGGCAGCAATTAACAAACCTATAACTATATAAGTAGCAGTTGAACTCTCAGTATCTTTTGATCTCATAGTGTTAAAATTTGGATCCACTACAGGGTTGTCGATAGATGAAGGCTGACTTTTTTCGTAATTTATAACAGTCTTCTGTTGAGTAATACCAAAATATTTATTTATAGTATTAATTTCATTTGCGTATGTAGTAGAAGGGATAAGAATAAAAATAAAGCCAGTAAAGATAAGGGAAAGTATATATTTATTGATGTTTAGTTTCATTTTGAGACGTTTTGGTTAATTATATATTAAAAACCATATGTTTGAGTAATTTTAAATCTACTAAACAATATAATATTTGCATAATTTAATTAGAAATAACATATTTAAAATATGGGATTCAATGGGAAATCATTAATATCAGTCGGTGTTATACTCTTTATTTTTCAGATAGCAAATTTCATTTCAATAAAAACAATCACTCCTGAGCTTGAAAGAGCACAAGTGTTAGCTGCAATTGCTTCGTTAATTATTATATTGATAGGTTTTTTATTTAAACAATTCCAACCCATAGCTGGTGAGAAAGCTGTTTTAAAAGGAGAAAATAAGTTTCTCTTTGATAGAAACATGCCGGATGAAGTTATTGATGAACTTGCATGGGGTTCTGAAGCGATATTAACTTCTACAGCAGCAGCAGCAATATTAATCCACAATGATGGCGTTAATATATTGAGGAGGGGTATCACTTCAGGTAATGATTTTAAACCCGGGGAAACTTGTCTGAGATCTATTAAAGATATGAAATTAATATCATTAGCAAACACTAAATTTTATCCTGGAAGAGATGAATTTTATAACTTTTGCGCTGAAATTCCTTCTATTTTAATTGTACCTATAAATAATAAGGCTTTCATATTGATAGGAGGCTGGAGTGCAAAGTGTTTTACGAAATCTGATGAAAAATGGATTAATAACTGGTCCAAAAAAATTAATAATATTTTCTCAAATAATAAAATTTAAAAATATATTATTGATTTAATTCTTTTATCTTTTGCTTCAAAGCTTACTGATTCTGTATTTAAATTATAGAAAGCATTTTCTGAGTTTATTTCGTACTTATTTTCGTTATTTTTATCTTTAATAATATATTTTACTGGATTGAAAAATTCAATTATGTTATCTGAACCCAATATGGCTTTTCCTGAATTTAAGATGATGTTTTGATTTTCATATCTTATATTTCCCTCTAATAGAAAGTTAGTATTTTCTATATTCCAAATAAAATTATCAGCATTTAAAATATCTTCATTATTTTTTAAAGTTTTTAATTTAACATTCCCTTTTAATTTCAAGAGTTTATTATTGTCTGATAAAGTAGATTCTTCTGAACTAATAATATATTTAGTTTCATTCCCATTAAGAATATTAATAGTAGGTTTTTTTAATTCGAATTTTAATTCAATATTGTCATAACTTGAATTTGGACTGGTAATAGAATATATTTTATCTCCACTTTTAGAGAATATAGTCATATCTAAACTGTCTATTTTTTGTATAACTTTATTTGCATCAATTACATTTGGGGCGCAACCAAGCATAAATAATGGAAGGAAAATTATTAATCTATAATTTTTGCTCATACTCAAGTTTATTTAAGATTGGAGCGGGTTTAGGAAGACTTGAGTTGCTAACTAATAATCCCCAAATTAATTGTTTTTTCCAAGGAATTTCCTCTCTGTATATAGAGCCAAGTTGTTCATTGATTTTTATAGATAATTCGGGCAATAAAGGTAGTAGTAATAATCCTATTATTCTGGTACTTTCTAAAACGTTATAAATAATTTCTTTAACTAGAGGTAGATTATCTTTCTCTTTTATTAGCACCCATGGCTGATTATCATTCAAATACAAATTTGTTTTAATTGCTAGGCTAAGTACTTCATTAGCTGCTAAATCTAATTTGTAGTTATCAAAGTTATAAATATAGTTTTCAACTGCAATTTTGGCGAAATTCTCTAATTTATTTTCACTCAAAAATTTTTCATTATTTGGCACTTTATTATCAAACCATTTTCTGGACATAGATGATGTTCTATTTAATAAATTACCAATAGTATTAGCTAAGTCATTATTGATGATGTCAACAAATCTTTTATCTTGAAAATCTCCATCATTGCCTAATGATATGTCTTTAATGAGGTACCACCTTACAGGATCATTTCCATATTTTGTAAGCAATAAATCAGGGTCCAGTACATTTCCTAAGCTTTTACCCATTTTTTGACCCTCTCTTGTAAGAAATCCGTGCCCAAAAACCTTTTTAGGAACTTTCATTTTGGCAGAAATGAGCATTGCAGGCCAATATACAGCATGGAATCTCAGAATATCCTTACCAATTAAATGAACGTCAGCTGGCCATCCTCCATTAATTGATTTTTCCAATGAATGTTCTGTCGCATCAGAACTAATAGCACTTACATATCCAAGTAAAGCATCAAACCACACATAAAAGGTATGGTTATCGTAACCAGGGACTGGAATTCCCCACGTAACATTTGTTCTTGAAATTGAAAAATCCTTTAAACCTCTTGAAACAAAATTTATTATTTCATTCTTTCTTTCTATTGGCTCTATAAAAGAAGGTTCGTTGATTATTTTCTCGATTTCTTTTTGATATTTTGAAAGCCTAAAAAAGAGATTCTCTTCATTTTTCCATTCTAGATTTTTTTGATGTATTGGACACTTGTATGTTGTTGAATTTTCTGGATTATCTTTAAATTCTTCACAACCGACACAATACCAACCTTTTTGAACTCCCATATAGATATCGTTTGATGCTTTTACTCTTTCATAAAATTCATTAACAACAAATTCATGATTTTTTGAGCTTGTTCTTATAAATTTGTCAAAGGATATATTCCAATCTTTCCAATTATTATTAAAGACTTCTGAGATTTCATCGCAATGTGACTTTGGCTCAATACCCTTTTCATTAGCTGTTCTTTGTATTTTTAAACCATGTTCATCAACACCAGTTATGAAAATAACTTCTTCACCTACAAGCCTTTTATACCTAGCTATTGAATCACAAATTATTGTTGTATATACACTTCCTAAATGAGGTTTATCATTAACATAGTATAAAGGTGTAGTAATGACAAAAGTCATAAAGCTTTTTTATTTATACTAACAGATATTTTTTAAACTAATAACAACCCATTATATTGATTATCTTATTAATAAATAAATTCTAAAAGATTACTATCATTTATAATATATTTAACTTTATATATTTTATTACTGTATATTTCTATTGATACAAAAAGAGTAATAAGTATTTCTAGTGAATAATCTGGAAAATAAACTAAAGCAATATTTTTTTTATGATTAATCCACTTAACGAAAATAATTTTATAAAAAGCTTTTTTTTCATTCTTAAAAAATAATTTTAAATACTTAAATTTATCATTTTTAAATATATTATTATTTTCTGATTGTCTATTTTTTGAATAATCAATAATCGAAGAGACTGTTTCTTTACTAAGAACTTCGTAATTATTAATTTTGTTATAAACTTGCCTTTGTATAACTAAATCAAGATATCTTCTTAGTGGTGATGTACATTGTACATACATTTTAAGGCCTAACGATTCATGGATTCCAGGCTTAGTAGTTATGTAACTTCTTCCCATATATTGTTTTAATATTATATATTTAATATCACTATCATTATATTTATTGAGAATTTCAGATGGATTGCAGTTTATTTTTTGAATCCTAAATGCAGCTGCTAAATCATATTTATCTATAAATAAACTTGTTACATAACCCATTAATATCATTGATTCTGCAATTATAATTTGTGATATTGTTTTCTCTAATTTAGTTAGTATAATCTTATTCTTATATAATTTAATTTTATTATTAGGACTTTCAAAAATAATTGCTCCTTGTTCCTTTCTAAATTTAATACTTTTTTCTAATAATTTTTTAATCTCAATTAATTCTATTTCTTCTTTGGGTTCTATTTCTAATATTTCATTTGCATCTTCATATGTTAATTGATATTTTGGTTTTATTATTGCTTCAGTTATTTCATATTTATTTATTGATCCGTCGTCATTGAATTCTATTGCTGCACTAATAGTTTCTGAAACTTTATTTTGAGCTAGATTTGCCTTTTCAAGAATATCCTTAGGAAGCATTGGGACATATTGATCAATTAAATATAAACTGCTATTTCTCTTTCTTGCATTTAAATCAACATTAGAGTCATGCAAAAAGAGTTTGCATGGATTACTAATATGTATCCATAAATTTTTTTTATTTCCTTCTTTTATTTCTAATGAAATAGCGTCATCAACCTCATGTGGATCATCAGAGTCAATAATATATGTTTTTAAATCAGTTAAATCTTTCAAATATTTGAAATATTAATTATATTGCCAACTATATTCAATATGAAATTATCCTTCAGGATTAACAAAGGGTAAAAGAGCTACAATTCTGGCTCTCTTAACAGCTAATGTGAGATCTCTTTGTTGCTTAGAGGTTAAACCTGTCATTCTTCTTGGTAGGATTTTGCCCCTCTCAGTTATGAATTTTTTTAGTAGTTCTACATCCTTATAGTCAATAGGATCTCCCGGTTTGATAGGTGATAATTGTTTTTTAAAAATTGAATTAGGCATGA
The DNA here is from genome assembly GCF_001989455.1 of Prochlorococcus sp. RS04. Classification (NCBI taxonomy): domain Bacteria; kingdom Bacillati; phylum Cyanobacteriota; class Cyanophyceae; order Synechococcales; family Prochlorococcaceae; genus Prochlorococcus; species Prochlorococcus sp. RS04. Next base: position 1,623,705 of record NZ_CP018346.1, read on the forward strand.
TTTGATTTGATTACTTAATTTCTTTGTGAATTGTCATTCTGTTTAAGTGAGGATTAAACTTTTTTAGTTCTAATCTTTCGGTTGTATTTCTACGATTCTTTTCAGTAGTATATCTTGAGACACCATTTGATCTCTTAGGATCTGTGCTTGTCCTAGCTTCAGTACATTCCAGGGTCACTACAACTCTTGTCCCTTTTTTGGCCATTTTAATTAATACTTTATTGTATAATTTTCTATTGTACATCTTCAACAAACTTTTTTGAAGATATACTTATTTCTTTTCTCATCATTGATTAAAAAATATATATGAAAGTTTCTCAAAATTGGTTGAAAAATTTAGTAGAAATTACTTCTACTCCTGAAGATCTCTCTGAGAAATTATCTATTGGTGGATTTGAGGTTGAATCATTAGAAGATTGTTCAAAAAATGTAAATGGTGTTGTTTTAGGAAAGGTATTATCTGTTTTAAAACACGAAGGATCTGACAAACTTTCAATTTGCCAAGTCGATATTGGTAATTCAAAGAATTTACAAATTATCTGTGGTGCGCGCAATATTAAACCAAATATTTATGTCTATGTTGCTACTGTCGGCGCGAAATTAAATGCAGTTGATTTAACTATTAAAAGAAGTGAAATTAGAGGTGTCATGAGTGAAGGAATGATATGTTCACTGCAAGAACTGGGTTTAGAGGACTCTAGCGAAGGGATAGAGATCATTGATGAAGATTTGGCCCTAAAACATGAATTAGGCACTCCAGGGTCTGACTTGCTTCAATTAAATGATTTTATATATGATTTAGCCATTACAGCTAATAGACCTGATGGAATGTCTGTTATAGGTATAGCCCGTGAAATTTCTGCCCTTTTAGAATCCACCTTAAATTTTCCAGAATTAAACCATAAATACAATATTCATTTACTTAAGGGAATTAAACTTTGTCCAGAGGCTATAGAATCTAATTGCATTTATACAATAAGCTGCATTGATGGAGTAAATGGAGAGAAATTATCGCCAAATTGGCTTAAAGACCGTATAGAAAAATCAGGTATAAAATCTATTAATCTTTTAGTTGATTTGACAAATTATATTCTATTAGAACAAGGTCAACCTTTGCATGCATTTGATAAAGATAAATTGTCAAACTTAATTGGTAAGGAAGTTTCTCCAGAAGATTTCTCTGTAAGAAATGGTAAGGATAACGAAAGCCTTATTTGCTTAGATGGTAAAGAATATGATTTAAATGAAAATATCACAGTTATTACTTGTTGTGATAAACCAGTAGCTATTGCAGGGGTTATAGGCGGCTTAGAGACTTCTGTAAGTAATACTACCTCATCTATTTACCTTGAAGGCGCTGTTTTTAATCCAGTTGCTATAAGAAAATCTTCCAAGGCGGCTGGCATAAGAACAGAATCTAGCAGCAGGTATGAAAAAGGGATTTCATCAAAAAATACAATAAGTGCAGTAACAAGGGCAATTAATCTTTTGGAAGAATATTTTTCTATTAATTCACCAATCATCAATACTTCAAATTTAATAAGTAATGAGGATATATTTATTAAACTACGGAGAAATCGAATACATAAAATTCTTGGTCCACTAATTATTAACGATCAATTTGAAAAAAGAAATTTATCTGATAATGAAATAGTTGATAAATTAACACTCATAGGTTGTACTTTAAAGAATAAAGAATATGGCTGGGATGTAGCAGTAATTCCTAATAGATCTCATGATTTAACAAGAGAAATAGATTTAATTGAAGAAATAGCAAGATTAATAGGGTATGACAGATTCGACTTAAAACTTCCTAATCCAATTAAGCCTGGAAAATTGTCATCAGAACAGTTGGCATTGAGAAAAGTAAAAAATGGTTTTATAGAAAATGGTTTTAACGAGGTACTAAGCTACTCTCTTGTTCCTGAAGATGATGAAAAACTCATAAAGATTTCTAATCCTTTGTTATTAGAAACAAGCTGTCTTAGAGATAATATCTGGAAAGAACATTTGGAGATAGTGAACCGCAATATAAAAGCTGGACAAGCAAGTTGTTATATATTTGAAATTGGAAATGTTTTTCAAAAGAAAACTGAGTTCATTCAAGAAGAAGTTTTGAATGGTGCGATTTATGGAAATAAAAAATTTGGAAAATGGACAAATTCGGGGAAGGATAACGATCTTAATTATTTCCAGGCCAGAGGAAAGTTAAAGGAGGCTCTATCATCTTTGAACATAAAAATTGATGATAAACCTACTGATTCAATTTATTTTCTTCATCCAGGAAGAACAGCAAAATTAGTTATTGAAGGAAAAGATGCAGGTTATTTTGGTGAAATACATCCCAAACTAATATTAGAAAAGAAGTCATTAAAAAAAGTTTATTTATTTAACATAAACGTTTCTAACCTCTTGGGAGCTAGTACAAGAAAAAATAAATGGATTCCAATATATAAGCAATACCCAATTGTTCCAAAAATGGAAAGGGATATAAATTTTGTTTTCAGTAAGAAATTTCTAATTAGCGAAATAACATCACAAATAAGAAAAACTGGAAAAAATCTCTTAGAGGATGTAAATTTACTTGATGTTTTTGAAGATACTAAATTTGGAGATGATCATATAAGTTATACATTTAGATTATCTTATAGAGATAAAGAAAAAACATTACTGGACTCTGACATTACATCAATACATTCACATATCATTTCTAATGTTGAAAAATGTTTTAACACTAAATTGAGGAATTAAATGTATCGCTAATCTTATATGAGACTTAAAATAAGTCTATATATAATTCTTATATAAGATAGATAATAATCCTATAAAAGTAATTAATGTTGTATGATTAAAGCTCATGATTAATCTACTGTCTCTACTTCTATCTTCAGTGCTGTGGGTGCAAGTCCCTCAGTGGTCAGATGATTGGTCAAAATGTGCTGTTGACGTACCAGATGCATCATGTCACTGGTATATAACTGCACCAGATAATACTTTTGGCGATGGTTTTGATTGGGCTAGCGCCCCTTGGTTTGATGCTAATGGATTAAGTGATGTCCCTAGTATTGATAGGCAAACTGTCATTGAGAAGCTTCAATCTAAGTAGTACTGTCTTTAAGGCAGTACAACAGGACACAAATTCCAGTAATAGCAAGCTTTTCTAGCCTTTATTAATTTCCTGGACATTAAAAGGACATAATTTATAGGTTTATTAATCAACTTTTAATTTTCCCCAAGAATTAATCAGTTTGGAGATGGTTCATTCAAATTGATTAATTAATTTATCTTAATTATCTATATTGAGACTAAATTATAGACTTATAATAAGTCTTATATAAGAAATACTATACAAATATTTTTTAAAAAATAAATTTAATTTTAATTTCATTTATACATCATTTATGTTTCTTTAAGATTGAATAAAAATAATTTATGAAAATGAGCAAAAGTAAATTAACATTAATCTTATATGAGACTATTAAGTAGACTTATGAAAAGTCTTATTTGAGAATTAGTATACTAATTTCTATATAGATTTTTTAGCAATTGATACGCTTCATTTAATTTTCTCATTTGATCTGTTGATCCTCCTGCATCTGGATGCGTCTCTAAGGCTATTGATTTATAGGCCTCCCTAATTTTACGGAAAGTATGAGCAGATCCTGCGGATGTTGATAAATTCAATAATTTAAGTGCTCCATGTACTGTCATTGTTGAGTCCAAAGTTTCAAATGAATTAGATATATTATTTCGCTTAAATCTACTTACAAATCTTCTCATAAGTGTTGGTATTCTATTTATCAGATCTGATGTAGCAAAAGGGTCTTCTAAAACGCCAATCATTAATAAAACAATTTCAAGGGATGGATTTTTCATTATCCAAAATGGGCATAATTCTGACATTAATTTATTGGCTGCACTCCACGTAAAGGGTAGATTTTCAGTCCCATCAAGATTAGGCCATATATCCTTTTCAAACCAATCCATCGAAGCTTCTACTACATGATCATTAGGAACTGATCCATATAAGGTTTTCCAATGACTAATTAACTCAATTCGACATTTTATTAATTCAGTTTCTTTAATTGTATTAATTTGAATATCATTAATATTCTCCTTTAATTTTTCACTATTAATACTTCTTCTGAGATTCTTTACTTTTTTTTCAACAAAATTGGGAAGGCTTATGTTTGAGTTGGCTTTTTCTTTATATTGATTGTTATTTGTAAATCTTTTATTCAAAGATATCTCATTAACTTCTTTTTTTACGTCTGATTTAATTAATACCAATGCAGTATCTTCATCAATATTTATATTTTCATTATTTTTATTCTCGTTAAAGTCTATTTCTTGCTGTTGGTTCTTAGGTAGTAAATCATCTTCTTGGAGAAGTTCTTTAAGTATCTTTTCTATTACAGGTCCTCTTGCTCTAAATCCCCACTCTTTTCGTAATTGATCAAACCTGGAAATTAGTTCCTCAGGTAAATCAATTGAAATTCTTTTCGTATTTGAATTTTCAGGAATATTCAATAATATTTTCTTGAATAGTATGGAATTTATTTAATTTTATTCAAAAAATATTGAAAGTCCATACGGAATATTGTTTTTAAATTAAAACCAATTTATTTTTATCTCACGAGTCAATTAAGTATCTTTATATAATTAGTGCAAAAAATGATTAATTGTTTTTTCAAGTCATCTAATGAAAAAAAGAGTTTTTATCAACATAAGCAATTAGAAATGCTCAATTATATTAAGGATTCACTTGAACGTAAAATTGCCTCGGTGACAGCATCCATAGAAGTTCTAGAAAGCCAAATAAGCAGGGATAAAGAAGTTGAAGTAACTAACTAGTATTCAAACAAAACTTTCTAAAAGTTTTTCAGGACCAAATTTCTTTAAATAATTAATATTTGAATTTTCAGTTACTAATAGATATCCTGCAAATCCTAAACCGTTAATACTGAAACCATGAATATGATCATACTTTCTTTTTATAATAGCGATCCATTTATTAGTTATTAAAATGTTGTAAGGATATATCGGTTTCTTATCAACAATAGGATCCCCAAGCCCTAATTTGTTGCATAATTCTAAGTAAAATTCAAAAAGACATGATGGATTTTCTAAAAAATTAAATTTGGATACAATAATATTTTTTTTAAGCTTACTATCTAGATCTTGATTTGAGTTCATCTCTAAAAACCACTTTTCTCTAGGGCATGTTACCTCACCTTTAGATCTACGCAGAAGTTGAAAATGCCTGTGAGGTTGACTTGCTCCCGCAATTGGAGAACTATTGAAAAACCATAATCCACTAGTATCTTTATTAACTTGTTGGATCGCTCTCCAATCCTTAATATCTAACCATCCATTTTGAGGTTTCCATTCATTTGTAATAAGTAAAATATGACCTTTTTGTACAGGGTACTTATTTAATATTAGTTGATGATTATCACCAATTTTATCAATTTCTAGTATCTTTTCCCAAGGACAAAATGGATTTTGCTTAGGACCATAAATTTTTTTTTTATTAAATTTTGAAGTATCGAGTTTCCTAATTATGAAGTCGTCTTTTACATATAAATCTCTTGTAATAATATCAGTTTTGAGAGGATATAATGATTCATCATCAATTGATAATCGAGTTTGTTCTAGCGCTTTTTTCCAATATATTTCTAAACTCATTTAAAAAAATTTATCATTATCATTTTAAAAAAAAAAATAAACTTGTAATTATTTTTTATTAAATTGATATTCTTTCAATTTTTCCAGAGGTACTGATTCTAAGACTACAATATTCGTTGATTCTAATATGACTTTTGGTGCAAGACCGTCTAATAATGCTTGCTTCCACCTATCAAGACAAATACACCAATGATCACCATCCTTTAGTCCTGGGAAGGAATAAATAGGCATGGGAGTTATTAAATCATTACCCTGTGATTTACTATATTTCAGGAAATTATCATCCATTACACAACATATGGAATGATTTCCTCCATCATTTTTGTCATAGTTGCAAAATCCATCTCTGAACCACCCTGTCATAGGGGCGCAACTACAAATCTCAATTTCTTCTCCAAGGACATTTAACTGATTTTGATTATTTATGGTCATAGGTTTTTTAATAATAATAAAACACCAACATTTCTTTAAAAAAGGTTGACGAGTATGGGGGGTAAGGAGGTAATAATTCTAATAAGGTTTTTTTCATTATGGATTGGGACTTTACTGAAAACATTGCATTTAAAGCCCTTTATGAAGCTTTTAAAGATAGTGATGAAACTTCCGCATTAGAATTTTTATCTAGTGATGGTGCTTCATATTATCTTGAGTTAACACAGGATGCCGCGGGTGAGGGACTTGATCTGGGTGATAATGAAATGATGGAAGAACTGCAGGAAGAAATTATCGAATATTTAGAAAACAACTAAAAATTCAGCTTAAGCACTGAAATATTTAGCTTTTGAGTGTAATGAAATGATAGCTGTAGTACTTTGTTCTGGATGGAGTTGTTCAGATTCATCCATGGTCAAGTTTATTCTTTTTGCATCCAACAATGATAATTGTATGTTTGAATCAGATACTTTTGGACATGCAGGATAACCAAATGAATATCTAGCTCCTCTATATTTTTGAGCTAGTATTTCTCTATTTTTGTATGGTTCTTCAGATCTAAAACCACATTCAATACGAATTAATGCATGGACATACTCAGCTAGAGCTTCTGCTAATTGCACTGTAAGTCCATGGAATAACAAATAATCGCTATATTTATCTTCTTTAAATAATTTTTGAGAATATTCACTAGCAATATCGCCCATGGTTACTGCCTGCATAGGAAATATATCTATCGGTTTATCATTTTTCAAATCACAATAAAAGTCAGCTATGCATAGATTATTCCCAGATTTTTGTCTTGGAAAATTAAATTGAGAAATTTTATTTAATGATTTCTTATCAAATAAGAAAATACTATTATCTTTTCTCCCGCACTTGAAATATCCATAAACTGCTTTGGGTGAAATAAGTTTTTTTTCTATAATTGTCTCTAACCATTTATCTAACAATGGTTTAGCATATGAATCCAAATAGTTATTGTATTCATCTACGCTTTGGTTTTTTCCTTTTTTTATTTGCCATTGTCCGCTAAATAGAGCTTTTGTATCTAAATAAAAAATTAATTTATTTAAATCTATATCAACGTCGTTCAAGACTTTCGTTCCCAAGAAAGGAGCTTTAATTGGTTCTTCTTCATTTATAAATTTAGATCTTATAAAATTTTCTTTTAAATTTAATTTGGAAGTCTCGGTATTTATTGATATTGATTCTTTAACAGCTTGAGAGTTGGATTTTGGTGAGGCTAAATTAATATTTATACCCTTATTGTTTATGAAACCCTCTGTATTTGACCAATTACCCTTTTTTTTATTATCCATATATTCATTCATGAATTTAAGATCAGTGAACGCATCTTTTCCGTACAATATTTTCCCTTTATATATTTTGCTGCAGTCCTCATTTACAAATTTTGGGGTTAAGGCTGCGCCTCCTAATATTACTGGTACACTAATATCTTCATTGTTAAAAGCCTCTAAATTATCTTTCATAAATGCAGTTGATTTAACAAGTAATCCGCTCATAGCTATGCAATCTGCATTGTGCTTCTTTTGTGCATCTATAATTGCTGAAACATCTTGCTTTATTCCAAGATTTATAACGTCATAACCATTATTAGTAAGTATTATATCTACCAAATTTTTTCCAATATCATGTACATCGCCTTTGACAGTCGCAATTAAGAGTTTTCCATTTGATATATTTTCATCTACAGTTTCCATATGTGGTTCTAAAATTGAAACCGCAAATTTCATTGTTTCAGCGGATTGGAGTACAAATGGTAATTGCATTTGACCTGAGCCAAATAAATCTCCTACAACTTTCATCCCATCTAGTAAAAAGGTATTAATTATTTCAAGAGGTTTATATTTTTTTAACGCTTTATTTAATTGATCCTCTAATCCTATTTTTTCTCCATCAATAATATGATTTTTCAGACTTTCTTCAAGAGTAAGGTTTTTATTTTCTGAAGATGCTTTTTTGAAATCTTGAATAGATAAATCTTGAAAAGCCTTTGTTAATTCTACTAATGGATCATAAATACAAATATCATCTTCAAATTTTCTTTTATCATAAATCAAATCTAGGCAAAGCTTTTTAGTTTCTTCAGAAATTTTTGATAATGGCAAAATTTTATTTGGTGCGATGATAGCAGAATCTAATCCTGCTTTAATGCATTCATCTAAAAATATTGAATTTAGATTAATTCTTGATAATGGTGAAAGACCAAAACTTATGTTTGATATCCCAAGTATGATATGAATATCTGGGAAATTTTCACGAATTTTTAATATAGCACTAATAGTTTCTTTAGCGTTTAATCTATCTTCTTCTATCCCTGTAGATATTGGCAAAGCTAATGGATCAAAAAATAACTCATAATCTGACAAACCACATTCTCTTGTTCTATTAATCGCTCGTTTGACAATCTTATATTTTTTTTCTGAATTCCTTGCCATTCCATCTTCATCAATTGTTCCGACTACAAGACCTGATCCGTACCCTAAGGCTAAATTTAGAACTTGATCAAACCTTTCATTGCCATCTTCGTAATTGGTTGAATTTATAATACATTTACCACCAGCTGACTTTAATCCACTTTCCATTTTGTCAGCATCTGTAGAGTCAATCATTAATGGTAAATTTATATTGGTAACTAGTCTTGAAGTTATTTCTTTCATATCTTTCACCCCGTCTCTGCCTACATAATCGACATTTACATCAAGAACATGAGCGTTTTCTTTTTGCTGTTGCTTGGCAATTGCAACTAAGCCATCCCAATCGTCGTTATTTAATAACTCCCTTACCTTTTTCGATCCACTTGCATTTAATCTTTCTCCTACTATCAAAATTGAATTGTCTTGTTTATATGGCACAGAGTTATATATTGATGAGGCAGATGGAGTAAAACCGTTTGAAATTTCTTTTCCATTATTGTTATTCCTTTCATTATCGATAATTTCATCAATTATTGAAGAAAGGTATTTTATATGTTCAGGTGTTGTCCCACAACATCCACCTATTAATTGAACATTAAAGTCATATATAAAATTCATTAACTGCATCTTTAATTCTATTGGCTTTAATCTATAGTGAGCTACACCACCAATATTTTCAGGAAGACCTGCATTGGGAATACAGCTTATAGCGAAGGGAGAATTTTCAGACAAATATTTAATATGTTCCTTCATTTGCTCAGGACCAGTTGCACAATTAAGTCCAAGGATATCTATATTAAATGGCTCTAATATTGTTAATGCAGAAGCAATATCAGATCCAACAAGCATAGTACCTGTTGTTTCCATTGTTATAGATACCATTAAAGGTATCTCAATATTTTTACTTTTAAGAATTTCTTTTGATGCTAATAAGGCAGATTTAATTTGTAAAACATCCTGACAAGTTTCAATCAAAAGAAGATCAACTCCTCCATCTATAAGACCATAAATTTGTTCTTTATATGATTGCTTTAATTCATCAAATTCTATATGTCCTAAGGTGGGTAATTTAGTTGTTGGGCCAATTGAACCTGCTACAAACCTTGGTTTATCAACTGATGAGTATTTGGCGGCAGCTTTTTTTGCTATAAATGCGGCAGTTTTATTTATCTCATAAGCCTTATCCGCAATATCATATTCATCAAGAACTATTGAGGAGGCTCCAAATGTATTAGTTTCTATAACATGACAACCTGCTTCTAAAAATGAATTATGAACCTTCTCAACTATCTCCGGCGATGATAAAACAAGGTTTTCATTACATCCCTCTAATTCTTTTCCTCCAAAGTCATCTGCAGTAAGATTTAAGTTCTGAAATGATGTTCCAGTACCTCCGTCAAAAATAATTAATGGTTTTTCATCTCTATTTAGATAGGTCCTGAAAGATTCCATTTTTAGGTGAAAATTAATTTATTTTAGTGAAATTCTTGTTACCCAATTATCATAGTCTTGAGAACGACCTTCTGTTATTTCTATAAGCTTACTTTTTAATTTATTCATTATTGGTCTTTCAACATTTAATTCAGTTGATTCAATTTTTTTAACTGGTGTAATTTTTGCTGCTGTACCAGTTAGAAAAACTTCATCTGCTATTAATAATTCTGTTTTATCAACAGGCCTCTCAATTACATTTATTCCAAATGATTTTGCTAATTCAATTACACTAGCTCTAGTAATCCCCTCAAGGATATCTTGATCAACACCAGGAGTGATTAAGTCTCCATTCCTTACAATAAATAAATTCATACCACTAGCTTCGCTTACCTTACCACTTGAATTTAATAGCAGGGCTTCATCAAAACCTGATAAGCTAGCCTCTGTTTTGGCCAATGAACTAGTAATATATGCTCCACTTATTTTTCCTCTTAAGGGGAGAGATCTATCTTCTTGTCTTGTCCAACTACTCATTCTACAAGAAACACCATCAGGGGATAGATAATCTCCTAGTTCAATACAATAAATAAAGAAATCTGTTTCAATATTGTGTAACCTTGGCGCTATACCTAAATCGCTTGTGTATACAAATGGTCTTATATAAATAGGTTTTTCTGGCTTGTTTCTTTTTATAACTTCTTCTAAGGCTTTAAAAATATATTCTTCAGAAATATCAGTTAAGAGTAATTTTGCACTTTGAGATAATCTTTTTATATGTTTATCAGTTCTAAACAAAAGGAATTCTTCTTTGTTTGTTGGGTTAGGTATCGCGCGCATTCCACCAAATGCAGCAGTACCGTAATGTAGTGCATGAGTAGCTATTGATATTTTTGCTTCTTTAAATGAAATACATTTACCTTCGAACCAGGCGTATGGAAGAAATTCATGCATATTTAATTTATTTAATTAAGGTAAACTTGTTTTATCCTACTTACGTATTCTAAACCTTATTTATATATAAAAATGCACAGGATATTAAATGTAGCAGGAAATGAAAAGAATAAGGATGATTTAATTGAGCAACCAGCTGCAGATTTTATTTTTATAACAAGTGTCAAGGCTGATTTAAATCTTATATCAAACTTATTGTTAGAAAAAGAATTTGCTTCATTAAAAAATAATATAAGAGCTTTAGAAATTTCTAATTTAAATTCCTCAGCTCAAATAGATAATTATTTATTAAAAACAATAAATTATGCAAAAGTTGTCGTACTTAGAATATTTGGAGATAAAGGTACATGGAACTATGGAATTGAACAACTTTTAAATTGGCAAGCAGTTAATAAAAAAAGGAAGTTAGTAATCCTGTCAGGTACCATTGATCAGGAAATTTCCTTATGTGAAATAAGTAGTATAGATAAAAATATTGCATTAAATATTTCTAGATTACTAAGATCTGGAGGACTGGAAAATTATAGAAAGTTTCTTAATTGTTTAAATTATTTAGTTGTAGATGAAAAATTAATTCCTGATGATTTTTTGAATATTACTTTTTATGCAGATCCCTACTTATATGATTGGAAAAATGAAAAAGGCGAAAAGATAGGAATAATATCCTATAAATCACTTTTTTTGGCTAATGAAATTGAAGTAAACGAAAAACTTAACTTGCAATTAAGAAAATGCGGACTATCTCCTAAAACATTTTTTATTTCAACACTAAAAGATCATCTTATTCAAAAGAAATTAATAGGCATTTTTAAAAAAGAAGATATTAAACTAATAATTACCACAACTTCATTTTCTTCATCTCAAATCAAAAATAACGATTTAATTGAAAATTCAACAAATATTTTTACTTCTCTAAAAATTCCAATTTTACAACTTCTTTCTTCTAATAGATCAAGAAAAAAGTGGTTAAATTCATCTATTGGAATGAATTCATCTGATTTATTAATGCAAATAATTATTCCCGAATTTGATGGAAGAATTACTACTTGTCCTTCAGCATTTAAAGAAATTATTTCTAAGAAAAATACATTATATAGTGAAATAACTAGTTACAAAGCTGATCAAGTAGGTATTCAATGGATTTCAAAATTTGCAACAAATTATGTGAAACTTCAGAAACTTAATAATTTTGATAAAAGAATTTGTTTAGTAATAAGTAATTATCCTGTAAAGAACGGAAGAATCGGTAATGGAGTTGGTCTAAATACACCATCTTCAATAATAAATATTCTAAATTGGTTAAAAGAAGAAGGTTATGACCTTGGATCTTGTAATTTTCCTCAAGATTCTTCGGAATTAATGTCAATGCTTATAAAAACTAGAACTAATGATATTGAATCTCAAAATAATAAACCATTAGATTATTTACCACTTAGTGAATATTTAAATTATTGGAATTATTTAGAACATGATCCCAAAAATATTATTGTTAGTCGTTGGGGTAAACCATCTGATGCGATCGATTTAGATAATAAAGGCTTCTCAATAAATGGTATTAGATTTGGAAAAATAACATTATTGATTCAACCTCAAAGAGGTTATGACGCTTTCACTGATAGAGATATTCATTCTCCCGATCTTCCACCTCCCCATAGATATTTAGCACAATATTTTTGGATTGAAAAAGTTTTTAATGCAAATGCTATGTGCCATATTGGTAAACATGGGACTCTTGAATGGTTACCTGGTAAATCTATAGGTTTAAGCAATAAATGTTTTCCAAATATTATTTGTCCCGCAATACCAAACATATATCCCTTTATCGTAAATGATCCTGGAGAAGGATCCCAAGCTAAAAGAAGAACTGCTGCAACAATTATTGATCATTTAACCCCCCCTTTGGATAGGTCAGAATTATATGGAAAATATTCAACATTAGAATATTATTTAGACGAATATTTTGAAGCAAAATTATTAAATTCTAATCGGATTGAAATAATAGAAAAATCCATTTTTGAATTAATTAAAAAAGATTTTAGCGAAATTACTTTAAAGAATAATAATAATCATATAGAAGAAATTGATTCCTTTCTTTGCAAAATTAAAGAATCTCAAATTAGGACAGGTTTGCATATTTTTGGCAATCGGCAGAATGAGATTAATGAAATAAATTTATTCTTGTGTATTGCGAGAGTACCAAATGCCAACCGAATTGGTGTTATTCAATATATAGCAAAACATTTAAAACTAGATTTGAATCCTTGGACAAATCAATATGATCAAATGTTAAGTGAAAAGGATAAAAAAATATTATTGAATTTTTCCAACAAAAACATTTTAAACTTTAGAATGGCTATTGATTTTCTGGAACAACAAGCAAAGTATTTAATATATTTGTTTTTTTACAAGAAGAATACCAATATAAAAAATCTAGAAAAATATAAAAATCAGAAAATAATAGACTATTTCTTTAATGAAAAGAAACATAATAAGTATTTTTTATTATTAAAAAAAGAGATTCTATATCCAATCATTAATTCTTCATATAATGAGAAATTATCATTTATTAATTCATTAAATGGACAATATGTAAAAAGTGGTCCATCAGGAGCCCCTACGAGAGGTAAAACCGAAACTTTACCCACTGGTAAAAATTTCTTTTCAGTTGATTCGAGAGGACTGCCAACTGAATCAGCATGGAGTGTTGGCTGTCAGTCCGCTTCACAAATACTTGATTTATACAAACAAGATAATGGAGAAGATTTAAAAAATATAGCAATATCTGTATGGGCAACATCCACAATGAGAAATGGTGGTGAAGACATTTGTCAAATACTATATTTATTAGGAGTACAGCCTATTTGGGATGGGCCTTCAAGAAGAGTAGTTGATCTAGAAATCATTCCTTTATCTGTTCTCGAAAGACCAAGGGTTGATGTTACTTTAAGGATTTCGGGAATGTTTAGAGATGCATTTCCACAGTTAGTTAAATTAACTTCTAAAGCAATAAATCTTGTTTCTAATCTTAATGAGGATAATAAATTTAACCCTCTTGCTGGGGCATCAAGGGAAGGTAATTCAATTAATCGTATATTTGGGTCAGCGCCAGGTTCATATGGAGCTGGTCTGCAAGAACTAATTTCAAATTCTAATTGGGATAATATTGATGATTTTGGAGAATCTTTTCTTAATTGGAGTAAGTGGATTTATAGTGATAATCTTGAACCTATAGAGGATAAAAAATCATTAGAAAATGCTCTTAAAAATGTACAGTTAGTTGTTCATAACCAAGATAATAAGGAACATGATATTTTAGATTCCGATGATTATTATCAGTTTCAGGGCGGATTATCTTCAGCAGTAAAGAAATTGAGCGGTAAATTACCTGAAATGTATCATGGCGATTTATCAAAATATGGATTGTCTAAAATATCAAAATTACAAGATGAAATTAATAAAGTTGTTATATCAAGAATACTTAACCCTAAATGGATAAATGGAATGAAGGATAATGGTTATAAAGGAGCGTTTGAATTTTCTGCTACACTAGATTACTTATATGCTTTTGATGCTTCTACTGAAGTAGTCTCAGATTGGTGTTATGAGGAAGTTTATAAATCATGGTTATGTGATCTGGATCTTAAGAATTTTTTTCTAGAGAATAATCCATGGGCTTTAAGAGATATTGCACAAAGATTTCTTGAAATTGTCAATAGAAAAATGTGGAATAATTGTTCATCAGATGTCATTGAGAATTTAAAGAATATACTTATTAATACTGATTCAATCATTGAAAAAAACGAATTCTGAATTATCTACCTAATAGCGAAAGTCCATGACTATCTGTTCCGCATGTTTTTAGCATTGAATATTTATCTGCTAATTTATCTATTTCTGAACATACAAATAAACTAGGATTCCATACTTCATTAAGTTCATAATCGTACCAAACCTCTATTCCATCAATACCTTGTATTTTGGCCTCGGGAATTAATTTATAAAAGGGAATCCTGTATCTCGCTGGATGTGCAAGAAATGATAAACCACCAGCTAAATTTATTGCTTTAATAACTGATTTAATATTTAAATCATTACCTATTGGTGACTCTCCAAGGATGTATGGATTTAGATATTTACTTTTTATATCTATTCCCAATCCAATTACATGTACTAAACATCCTAGAATCAAACAATTAATTTCTATTCCCGAAATTAATGTAAAAGAATCTTTAGGATAATTTTTGAGTATATTATTTTTTTTTATATATTCATGAGCTTTAATTGTATGATGATCGGTTATTGATAAAAATTTCAAGTTATTTTTATAAGCTTGTTCTAAAAGTTCATATGGTTCTAGACTTCCATCACTAAATTTTGTATGACAGTGAAAATTAATATTTTTAGGACAACTATTTTTATTAATATTAGAAGTTAATTTTACTAAGTCTTCCCTATTCATTACTTAATGAATTTTCATTTTTTTTTCTAATCTTTGCATATAATTGTATTGAAGCCAACATAAAAATAATTAGTCCAACTACACTCCATGAAGCAACACTAGTTGGAAAATTATTTTTAAAAATAACTAAAAGTACGATTATAAATAATAATAAAGTAGGCAATTCATTTAATAATCTAAGGTTTTTTGCTGAAATGGTTGAAGCGCCATTTTGTAATGAATACATTATTTTATAACAATAAGAATGATAAATTACTAATGCTAAAACAAAAGAAATTTTAATTTGTAACCACTTCTCACTTAACCAACTTGGTTGCATAATAACCATGCATATAGCCATACTTAAAGCTAATATCATCCCAGGTGTTGTGATTATATTAGCCAGCCTTTTTTCCATCAAGGTGTATTGTTTATTAAAGGCAATTTTTAATTCTTTATCCATATTTTTGGATTCTTCATGGTATATAAAAAGCCTTACTAAATAAAAAAGTCCCGCAAACCAAACGATTACACCCATAATGTGAAGTGATTTAAACCAGAGATATGCTTCAGCTGTCAAATTACTAGATTAATTTAAAAATATATATTTTTAATATAGTTATATTTAACAATATCAAGAAATCTATTTTTCAAAAATTAATTAATATTTATAACTCGTTAAAATATTCATATATATCATTTACTGAATTTTTTCCAAGTCCTTTAACTTTTGATAAATCCTCTTTACTAGCTATTCTTATCGCGTCTATTGATTTAAAATGCTCAAGCAATTCTCTTATTCTTGATGGTCCTAATCCACTGATTTGTGACAATTGAGATCTATTCATTCTCTTAGATCTTTTGTCTCTATGAAAAGATAATGCAAATCTATGTGCTTCATCTCTTACCCTTCTTAATAGAAGAACTCCTTTTTGATTTTCATCAGTATCAAGAGACTTAGTAAAGCCTGGAATAAATATTTCTTCATTTTTTTTTGCTAATGAACATATAGTTACTTCTTCCTCAAGATTTAATTCTTTTAATGCTTTAATAGCTGCATTTAACTGTCCTTTTCCTCCATCAATCATTATTAAATCAGGCCAATCTGATAGAAGTTCATTGTCTAATTTACTATTCGTTTTATCATTTAATATTGAAAAATCCCCTCCACTTTTTTTAAATCTTGACCATTTTTTAAACCTTCTATGTATTACTTCATATATCGAAGCAAAATCATCACTATGTCCTACAAAAACGTTTGGATCTTTTATTTTATATTTCCTATAATCCTGTTTAGAAGGAATCCCATCAATAAAAACGACTTGTGATGCTACAGGGTCACTACCTTGTATATGGCTAATATCATAACCTTCAATTCTTTTAGGTTGTTCGCTTAATTCAAGTATTTGGGCAAGATCCTCAATTGATGATTCATTATCTTGTATCCCATTTAATATTCTATCTAATTCCAATTTCGCATTTTTTAAAACCATTTCTACAGTTTCATGTTTTTTATTTCTTTTTGGGATTAAGATTTTTACTTTCTTTTTTCTTAGCTCCGTTAACCAATCCTCTATGGTTGCTTGTTTTGGAAGGTTATATTGAATAAGAATTTCTGATGGTATTTCTACGGCTTCAACATTCATATAATGCTCTTCTAATATCTTTTGTAAAATAAGATTTTCATCTTCATTATTTAATTTTTGACTATAGCCAATCCTTCCAATAAGCTTACCAGATCTCATTTGGAAAATTTGTATACTAGCTACATTTTTTTCTGAAACTATTCCAAAGATGTCTCTATTGATTGAAGAATCAGGTATTGATATTTTTTGTGATTCAGTTAATAATTTTAAACCTGAAATTTGGTCTCTTATTTTTGCTGCATTTTCATAATCTAAATCATTTGAAAATTGCAACATTTTTTTTTGTAAAAATATTTCTAAGTCATCATTCCTTCCTTGAAATATCATAGATACTTGTTTCATTATTTTTTTATAATCGTCAGATGATATTACCTCTTGGCAAACACCTGGACATCTTCCTATTGAATAATTTAAACAAGTTCTATCTTTATAAACTGGCCTTGGCCTTTGTCTAAGTGGAAATATTTTTTTTATCGTAAATAATGTTCTCCTTAATAATCCGACATCTACATAAGGTCCATAATATCTATCTAAATTATTTCTATTTCTTCTTCTTCTTGTAATAAATATTCGAGGATATTTTTCGCTCCAAGTTATGCAAAGATATGGATATTTCTTATCATCCTTCAAAAGAATATTAAAATATGGTTTGTTTGTTTTTATTAAATTTGACTCTAAATTTAGTGCTTCATATTCGCTATCTGTGACTATAATTTCTATCTCAGTTATTTGACGAACCATCAAACTTAATCTTGGAGTTAAATCTGAAAAATTATTAAAATAACTACTTACTCTACTGCGTAGTTTTTTAGATTTACCAATATAAAGTAAATTATTATCTATATCTTTAAAAAGATAGCAACCAGATGACTTTGGAATTTCGGATAATCTTGATTTTAGTAATTCTTTATTATTAATTAATTTATATTCAATTTTAAAATTATATTTGTTATTTATTGTTTCTATAGAGGAATTACTCATATATAAAGATTAACCTCCATAATTCCAGCCAGTTGAAGATAAATTTAGAGAGTCAACATCATTATTCAAATAAGCAGATTGAACTTCTCCTACAAAAACTGTATGGTCTCCATGAATAACACTTCCAACAACATTACATTCAACTCCACCAACACTATCAACTAAAATAGGCAATCCAAGTTCACCTAAATTAAATTCAACAGATTCAAATCTGCCTCCTAATGCTTTTTGGGGTTTAAAGAAAACAGCTGCTAGATCTTTTTGATCACTTTTGAGGACATTTAATGAGAACTTATTGGTGGACTTTATTATTTCATGACTAGAACCTTCTGCTCTAACAGCCATTACGACTAATGGGGGAGTGAAAGAACCTTGAGTCACCCAACTAGCAGTAAATCCATTCACTTCATTTTTATCTTCGTCTCTAACTCCACAAATAAATAATCCGTGAGGTATTTTTCTTAATAAGATTTTTTTTGCTTCTAGATTTAATGTCATAATTGATATATCTAATAAACTTATTTTAACTAAATTTCTTATTCGAACATAATAAATTCATGAAAATTCTTTATCCTGGTACATTTGATCCTTTAACAAACGGGCATATTGATTTAATAGAAAGAGCTGAAAAAATATTTGGCAATCTAGTAGTTGCTGTTTTAGAAAATACTTCTAAAACACCAACATTTAATTTTGAAAGAAGAATAATACAAATAAAAAATTCTCTTTCTCATTTACCTAATATTGAAGTTATTTCTTATTCTGGTCTAACTGTAGATTGTGCAAATGATCTAAAAGCTAATCTTATTCTTAGAGGCTTAAGAGCAATGAGTGATTTTGAGTATGAACTTCAGATTGCTCATACAAATAAATCTCTTAATAATGATATTGAAACTATATTTTTATCGACAAATACAAATTATAGTTTTCTCAGTAGTTCTTTAGTAAAAGAAGTTGCAAAATTTGGTGGTGAAATTAATCACATGGTACCCCCCTCTGTTGAGAGGGATTTAAAAGAATATTTTAAATAATATTTTTATTAACAAGATTTCAAGTAATAAAGATCACGTAATAATTTAAAAGCTTTTTCTTTATCAATTTTATTAGAATTTTGGATAATGCTTATAATTATTGGCCTTTCATTTTTATATAAAAAGCCAGATAATGCAAAGACATTTGAAAGAGTCCCAGTTTTGCCAAAAAACTTTCCAGATAATTCACTATTTACAAATCTTTTAGCTAATGTTCCTCTTACTCCAGTAATTGAAAGTGTAGATTGATAAGCTTTAAAATCATTAAAATATCTCATTTTATCTAAAAACAATACAACTAACCTTGTTGTAATTTTATTTTTTCGAGACAAGCCACTAGCATCTGCAAAGTATGATTTAGTTGTAGGGAGGCCTTTATTTTCAAGCCATCTTTTCAATTTTATATAGTCATTATCGTTCCATGTATTTGAGGCATTTTTAAAGAGAGATTCAGCTGTAAAATTATGGCTTTCAGAATTTGTTAGAGTTAATAATGAAATAATTGGAGTTGAATATATTTTATTTATCTCTTTAATATTTTTTAAATAAAAAGTTTTTTCTGAATCAAAAATATCTATATATATTTTTGAATTTGGAAATTTATTGTTTAAATAATTTTTAATAAAAATTTTTAATGAATAAATATCATCATATTTATTGTGATTACTTTCTATTGCAAGAGATGTAATTGGAGATCCATATTCGTAAAGTTTATCAGTATTTGTCCAACCATTAGGCCAATATAATTTTGAATCAATTTCTACAATATTAAAGTTAATAATTTTATTTTCTTTAACATTTGAAATTAGTTCGATTATATTTTCATAATTAAGATCTGGATCACCTTGACCGTGTAAATAATAATCGTTTTTATTTTTAAATAAGGAAGTTTTTAAATTATTATTTAATTTATATTTACTTAAAACATAAGCTGATGAGAATAATTTTTGATTAGATGCCGGCAACCTTGGAACATCCTCATTGTAAGAACTTATTATTTCCCCTTTATTATTAATAATTGATACACTAAAAGAATCATCAAGCGTTTGATTCAATAAAGCATCATAAGTAGGACATATTTTGTTTTTAGTAATTATTCCCGGGAAATTAAAATAAATACTATTTAAAATAGTTATTTTCTGATTTGCTAATAAATATCTTATTAAGAAAGGAGATGTTACTAATACAAGAACAAATAAGAATAATGAATAAATTTTTTTTATCACATTCAATCTATAAATTTACAAAAATAGATTCATTGTCGGGTTTAATTTCAAATTCTTTTTTAAAAAAATATCTTTTATTTTCTTCTTTGAATAGCAACCAGTTATTTGGATAAATATGCATAAGAGCAGCTTTATTTAAAGGCTGCAGAAAATAAATATTTTTCCATGTTTTGACAAAGTTTTTACGTCGCTCTCTAATAACACTGCCTATGCCAATATTGGCATCTTCAAATTTTGGATTTAATGAATAATGCGTACCTTGATAATTATCAGACATTGGTTCAAATGAATCGAAATCATATGGCTGAGGTAGTATCGATATCATTGCACTATCTATATTATTTATATTATTTGATTCATTAAATGATTTAAAAGTAAAAATTTTATCTTTGATATCTGGATAGTCTCTTTGTGCCAAAGCCACAGCACCTTGATCCGCAAATGTTATAAATACATTATTATTTTTAGACAATATCTTGTAAATAGTTATTCCAATTCTATTAAACTTCAATCCTTCAAAATTAAATTCTATAGTAAATCTTTTATTTGAATCTAATAAACTTGGAATAATTGCATCCTCCATATTCTTAAGAGATTCATTTAAATCTTTAGGTAGTCTGTAATTGGTTTCCATTAAAATTTTTCAATACATTTTTGAATAAGTTCTAAAAATTTATCTATTTCTGACTTATTGTTTATTGAACCTAAAGTAACACGAATATTTGAATATAGTTCATCATCTTTTAAACCAATATTTTTAAGTGTTGAGCTAGGTTTCCCAGATGAACTTGAACAAGCACTTCCACTACTTATGGCTATTTTATTTTCTGACATGAAATTAACAATCTTATAGGCCCTTATAGGCTCAAATAGTTTATTTAATAGTAGAAACGAAATATGATTGGGAAGTCTATGGTTTATACTACCCGTAATCTTTATATGATTATTATCCTTAATTTTTTGATAAAAATAATTTTTGAGTTTATTAATATTATTAGAAGGGAATTCAGTTATGTAATCATATAATTTTATTTTTCCTTTAATATTCTTTAATGATTCATACATTCCAGCGATTAATGGCAAAGCTTGTGTCCCTTGTCTAATTGAAAATTCCTGAGTAAGTGATATGTCATTATTTTTTAAAATTTGTCTAGACTTTTCTTTTGTTAAAAGAATACCGATCCCTTTTGGACCTCCAAATTTATGAGCAGATAAACTTAAAAAATCACATCTAAGATCTTTCCAACTGAATATTCCATTACTTAATATTTGAGTTCCATCTAAATGAAACATTATATTTAATTCTTCACATTTGGTACCAATAAATTGAACAGGTTGTATTGTCCCAATTTCACTTTGTCCCCAAATAATTGATACAAGCTTAGTATCTTTGTTTAAAATGTTTTCGATATTAGAAATATTTAAAATTCCATCATTATTTACCGCCCATTCGTAAATATCCCAATTTTGTTTTCTTAGTTTATTAGCACAAATATTTGTTGCTTGATGTTCAACATTTGAAATAACAACCCTAGCATTTTTAAAGTTCTCATAAATATTATTAAATACAATATTTGTCGATTCCGAAGAACCAGATGTAAAAATTATATCCTCTGCATCTGCTTCAAATATATAAGCAATTTTAGATCTAATTTGTTCAAGATATGTAGAGCAATTTATCCCTAGCTCATATGTAGATGAAGGGTTATGCCAATAATTCTTGTAAGTTGAATTAATTATATTTAAAACATTCTCAGATAATGGAGTTGTGGATGCATTATCTAAATAAATAAAATTATTTTCCATTAATTTACTAATATTGATCCTGAGAAAACCTTTTTAGCATTACCGGTCATCATTACTTCACAATCGTCTTTTGACCAATCAATTTTAAGATTACCTCCTGGTAAGGTTACTATGGTTTGTGAATTACAAAGGCCTAACTTATAAGCTGCTACATGGATAGCACAGGCACCTGTTCCACAAGCTAAGGTTGCTCCTGCACCCCTTTCCCATACTTTTACTTTGATATTATCTCTATTTAAAATCTGACAAAAATGTACATTAGTTTTTTCAGGAAATAATTGATTTTTTTCAAATATAGGACCAAGTCTGGAGAGAACAATTGACTCTATGTCTTTTACAAAGAATATTAAATGAGGATTTCCCATCCCTACGGCATAACCCATATTATTAAAATCTTTCTCAATAAATTCGTGTGAAGGAATTGAATTTATTTTTTTTTCAATTGTTGTTGGAATATTTTGACATTCTAAAATTGGAACTCCCATTTTTACTGTAATTTCATCATTTATATATTTTGCAATTTTTAAACCTGCTTTAGTCTCAATTTTATATTCTATATTTTTATTATTCATTGAATCATTTACGTGGAGATATTCAACTAAACACCTAATTCCGTTTCCACACATTTGTGCTTCAGAACCATCAGAATTAAAAATTATCATTTTTGCATAATTATCTTCATTAGGTTCTTCTATAAAAATCACACCATCTGCTCCAATACCAAATTGCCTGTTGCAAATTTTTTTTATATCAAATTTTTTATTTGTCTTGAAATTTTTATATAATTCATTTCCTCTAGAATCTATTATTACGAAATCATTACCGTTACCTTGATATTTTTCAAAAGTTATATTTTTCATTTGTAGATAATATATTTTAAATTTTAATTATAAATTATTCCTTTTAACAATCTATTTCTATTTTATACAATGGATATTAAAATAATAATTTAACAAATAAAAATTAAGTGATTTCTCCCGATAAACAATATGAGTCTGATACCAATTTATATAATCCATCTGAAATAGAAAAAAAATGGCAGTCAATATGGACAGAAAACAATTTATACAAAACCGATGAATTAACTGAGAATAGCGATAAATTTTATGCCTTATCAATGTTTCCCTACCCTTCAGGTAATCTTCATATGGGACATGTTAGGAATTATGTTATTACAGACTTAATAGCTCGATTCCAAAGATTTAAGGGCAAATCTGTTCTACATCCAATGGGTTGGGACGCTTTTGGTTTGCCTGCTGAGAATGCAGCGATTGAAAGAGGAATTAGTCCAAGTGTCTGGACTAAAAAAAATATTTCTCATATGAAGTCACAATTAAAGCTTTTGGGACTATCAGTTGATTGGGATAGGGAATTTGCAACATGTGATGAAAATTATTATATTTGGACTCAATATCTATTTTTAGAGTTATACAAGGCTGGTCTTGTATATCAAAAGGAATCAGAAGTTAATTGGGATCCTATAGATAATACAGTCCTAGCGAATGAACAAGTTGATTCAGATGGTAAATCTTGGAGATCTGGGGCAGTAGTTGAAAAAAAATTATTAAAGCAATGGTTTTTAAGAATTACTAATTATGCGGATGAGTTATTGAAGGATTTAGAAAAATTAGATAACTGGCCAGAAAGAGTAAAAATAATGCAAGATAATTGGATTGGAAAGTCAATTGGTACAAATATTAATTTCAATATAAATACCAATCCAGAAGAGAAAATTACTGTATTTACAACAAGGCCAGATACTTTATTTGGAGTTACTTATTTAGCAATTTCTGTTAATCATTCATTAGTAAAAAATATTTCTGATCAAGAAACATTACAAAATATAGAAAATCTTAAACAATATTTGAAAAATAATAAAAATAACGAACTTGAAAAAATTGGTATAAAAACTAACTTAACAGCAATAAATCCAGTTAATTCTGAACCTATTTCTATTTGGGTGGCAAGTTATGTTCTCGATGAATACGGTACAGGTGCTGTTATGGGCGTGCCTGCTCATGATCTAAGAGATTTTGAATTTGCAAAGAAAAATAATATTGATATTAAACAGGTAATAATAAAGGATAAAAGTGAACAAAATAAAGAGCTTGAAGAAGCTTATGTAGAAAAAGGATATCTTATTAATTCAAATCAATACAATGGCATAGAAAATACTATTGCTAAAATAAAAATTTCAGAGGAGGGAGTAAATAATGGATGGGCTGAAAATAAGATTCAATATCGTCTAAGAGATTGGTTAATCTCTAGACAAAGATATTGGGGATGTCCGATACCCATAGTTAATTGCAAAAAATGTGGATCTGTTCCATTAAAGCAATCGGAATTACCTGTGTCCTTACCAAAAGATATAGAAATCTCGGCTAACAAGATTAATGCTTTAGGTGATAATAATAATTGGATAAATACTACATGTCCAAAATGTGGAATAGAAGCAAGAAAAGAAACTGATACTATGGACACTTTCATGTGTTCATCATGGTATTTTTTAAGATATCCATCTTCAAAATGTTCTAATAAGCCATTTGAAAAGATTGAAATCAATAAGTGGTTGCCTGTAGATCAATATGTTGGAGGGGTAGAGCATGCAATATTGCACTTGTTATATGCAAGATTTTTCACTAAAGCCTTGAGGGATAATGAACTATTTGAAATTGATGAACCTTTCAAAAAACTATTAACGCAAGGAATGGTTCAGGCGGCAGCCTATAAAAACAATAAAACTGGTAAATATGTTTCTCCTTCCGATATAACTGACTTATCAAATCCTACAGATCCAATTGACAATTCTAAACTCGATGTTCTTTTCGAGAAGATGTCTAAGTCTAAATATAATGGAATAGACCCTGAATCAGTAATTAAAAAATATGGAGCAGATACAGCAAGAATGTTTATATTATTTAAAGCACCACCAGAAAAAGATTTGGAATGGGGAGATACAGATGTTGAAGGACAATTTAGATTTTTAAGCAGGATTTGGAAGCTTTATATAAATTGTGCAAAAGATGTAAATAGTAAATCTAATTCCTATCCAGATAAAGAAAAAAGTTTAATAAAGTCAATGAATGTCGCTATAAAAGAAATTTCAAATGACATATTAAATAACCAATTTAATACTGCGATTTCAGAACTAATGAAGTTTTATAATTCATTATCAAATTCCATTAATGACGTAAACAATAATTTAAAAATTGATGCTTTAAAAACATTTTGTATTTTGTTGGCTCCATTTGCACCTCATATTGCAGAAGAAATATGGCATCTTATAGGATTTAAAAAATCTGTACATTTAGAACACTGGCCTTCATTTAATGCCGAGGCACTAAAGGAAGATTCATATGAACTAGTAATACAAGTGAATGGAAAAGTTAGAGACAAAGTAAATATTAATAATGATATGAGTGAAGATCAAATTAAAGAATTGACTGTAAAAAGACCTAACATTTTAAAATGGACTCAAGATAAGGAAATAAGAAAAATAATTATTGTTAAAGGAAAAATTATGAATATTGTTGTTTAAGAATTTATTTTTTGAATAACTAATGAATTTGGATTTGACCAATCGCCTTTAACTAAATAATTATCATTACCGAAACACATTTCACGGAGTATAAAAAATATAGGTTCACTAACTGAATTATCAAATAATGATGTTATGTCATTTATAGAATATTCTCCACCTTCATCTAATAAATTACTTACTTTTTGTTGATACTCAATAATATTTGCAGCTGCTTTCTTTCCAGCTTCAACTCCAGGTTGATCATATGCATTTATATTTACCAATTCAGCGTAGAAGGATACAGCCCTCTCAAATAAAGCGATTAAGGCCCCTAGTGAAAAACAATTTAACTTTTCTAAAGTAATAGTGATACTTTGTCTGTCTTCACTAGAGAGTGCTGATCTGGTTCCTTGCAAAAAACCAGAAAGATATTCTTTAGGATTCTCTTTTTCATCAAAAATATTAGTAGATGGAGAATCTAATAATTCAATAAAAATACAAAAGAAATTATCAATACCATCTCTCAGTTGTTGAACATAAGCATGCTGATCTGTAGATCCTTTATTACCAAAAACGGAAATACCTTGATTAACTACTTCACCATTCCTATTAAATTTCTTACCTAATGATTCCATTACTAATTGCTGAAGATATTTACTAAATACCTGTAACCTATCTCTATATGGTAATACGACCATATCTCTCTTCCCAACGCCATCTCCAGTTAAATACCAAGCAGATGACAATAATGCTGCGGGATTATTTTTAAAATCACTTATACGCGTGGCCTCATCCATTAATGATGCACCTCTAATGAATTCAAATATATTTTCATTAATAAGAGCTAATGGAAGTAATCCCACAGAGCTTGTAATACTTGTTCTTCCTCCAACCCAATCTTGCAAATTAAATATTTTTAACCAATTTTCAGAAGTGGCCTTTTTAAATAATTTACTATCTTTCATCGTTATGGCTATAGCATTAGAATTCCATTCAAGAGAATTATTTTCACAATGACTTTTAATAATTTCCATAGCAATTCTAGGTTCAGGCGTACCACCTGATTTGCTTACTACTACAAATAATGTTGTGGATAATTTTTCAGATAACTCTTCTAACTTTTCGCTAATTAAAAAAGGATCAACATTATCGATATAAGAAAAATTTAAGCCTCTAGAGCACTTCTGCAGTGACTCTGTAATAAGTAATGGTCCTAAACCACTTCCACCAATTCCAATCCATAAAACATCAGTATAGTTCTGTTGATATTTATTCTTAATATCTCCATTTAAAATTTCTTTCCCAAAATCAGAGATTGAATCAATATCTGCGCTAATTTCTTCACCTATTTTTGAAGATGGTGAAATTGATGGATTTCTAAGCCAATAATGTCCAACTTGTCTATTTTCATCAATATTTGAGATTGCACCATTTTCTAATTCTTTTATTGATGAAAATACATCTTCAAATTTCTCTTCTAAATTTTTTATTTCTTCATTTGTGAAATTAATTTTGCTTATGTCTAACCAAATATTTAATTTTTTATCAAACCAAAGATAATTACAAAATTTATCCCATGAGTTTAAATCTCCATTCATAATATATATTTGTTTCCTTTAGTTATTTTCTAATTATATCTATACGAATAGTACATAGATTTGATTCATTTAAAATTGTTTAAATTTATATTTTCAAATAAATATGTTTTTGAATATAAATAATTAAAGGAGAGGGTTTATTTTATTTCATATGAATTTATCATTGGATAAAAACCTTGGATAAATCATTTAATTACATAATTTCGCCTGAGATATCTGAATTTAGAAAATTTTCACCAAAATTAAAAATAGGTGTACTTGCTTCTGGAAGAGGAACTAACTTTCAGGAGTTAATTAACCTATCAGAAAAAGGCGAATTAGATGTAGATATTAAAGTTCTCATTACTAACAAGGATGATGCAGGTTGTATAAAAAGAGCTGAAAGTGTAAAAATACCTCACAAAATAATAAGGGACAATGACTTTCCGCATAAAGAGCTATTTGAATTAGAAATTGTAAATAATTTAATTAATCATGATGTTGAACTTGTTGTTATGGCAGGCTGGATGAAAATTGTCACTCCATTTTTTATTAATAAATTCAAGAACAAGATTATAAATATTCACCCTTCATTACTTCCTGCATATAAAGGTGGTTCTGCTATAAAGGACTCCATATTAAATGGTTCCAAAATAACTGGTTGTTCAGTACATTTTGTTGAAGAGGAGGTAGATAGTGGATCATTGATAATGCAGGCTGCATTGTCAATTAGAGATGATGATGATACTGAATCACTTTCAAAAAGAATACATATGCTTGAGCATAAAATTTTACCTCTCTCAATCTCTCATGCTGGTTTTTTGATAAGAAATAATTTTATGGAAAATTATTAGTTAAATCAAGACCTTCATTCATTGAAAATCCGCTAATAATGTTTAAATTTTGTATTGCTTGGCCAGTCTGTCCTTTTAACAAATTATCAATTACAGATAATATAATTATCCTTCCATTTCGAATATCAACTTTAACAGAAAGAAAAATTTGGTTTGTGTTTTTAACCCATTTTGTTGATGGAAATGTATCTACAGGTAAGACTTTAATATTTTTGAAATTTCTATAATAATTATCCAATAGAATTCTGCAATCATCAGAAGTTAGTCCTGGGTCTCTTAATCTCCCATATATAGTCGAATGCATACCCCTTACAATTGGAACTAAATGAGGTGTAAAAAGCAATTCGATTTTATTTCCGGAAATTAATGATGCTACTTGCTCGATCTCTGATGTATGTCTATGGTTTATCAATCCATATGCTGATAGACCTTCTCCACATTCTGATAAGAGTAGCTTTTGGTTTGGTTCTCTACCACCTCCAGAAGTTCCGCTTTTAGAATCAATTACTATACCTTCATTTTCAATAATTCCCTGCGAGAGATAAGGAACTAATGGAATCAGAGCAGATGTTGGATAACATCCTGGACATGCAATTAATCTTCCTTTTGAAATGGCTTCTTTATTTATTTCAGGAAGTCCGTAGACCGCCTCTTTACACAAATCATTGTCATTCCTTTTATAAATAGCAGCTTCTTTGGAATATACTTTTTTCCATTCATCTAAAGATTTATATCTATAATCAGCAGATAAATCAATAACTTTAAGTCCTCTATCTAATAATTTCCTCGTCAATGTTGAAGATAGTCCATTTGGTAAGCAAAGCAAAGCAACATCAGCATTTTTTGAAATATTATCTACTGAAATTTCTTCTATATAAGGATCATTTTCTAAATAAATAAAAGGAAAATTATCATTCCACTTTGAACCAGATGTTTTATTTCCACCTAAAAATGAAATATTGTATTTTTTATTTTTCTTTAAAAGATTTACCGCTTGAATACCGCCGTAACCAGTAGCACCTACTATTGCAACATTCATTTCTTTGAATTGGCAGACTTTGAGATAGGATTATAAAGTGTTGAATTTAAGGTAAGTAAAACACTATTTTTCTATATTGATAGGAATAATGAAAGAAACAAGTCCCAAATCAAATAATGGAACAATTTTGGATATAAATGAATCATTTAAAATTGAATTTGATCCTATCAGCGATGCGTTAGCAGCTATAAGAAATGGAGAATGCATTATTGTTGTAGATGATGAAAGAAGAGAAAATGAAGGAGATTTAATATGTGCAGCGCAGTTTGCAACTCCACAACAAATTAATTTTATGGCTACTGAGGGACGTGGTCTTATATGCCTAGCTATGCAAGGAGAAAAGCTTGATTCTTTAGAGTTACCATTGATGGTAGATAGAAATACAGATGAAAACCAAACAGCTTTTACGATATCAATTGATGCTGGACCTGAAAACAATGTTACTACAGGAATTTCCGCTGAAGACAGGGCAAAGACAATTCAAGTTGCTATAAACCCAAATACAAAACCTGATGATTTAAGGAGGCCAGGACATATTTTCCCATTAAGAGCTAAAAAAGGTGGAGTTTTAAAAAGGGCAGGTCATACCGAAGCAGCAGTAGATATTGCGGCAATGTCAGGTCTTTACCCTGCTGGAGTTATTTGCGAAATACAAAATCCTGACGGTTCCATGTCAAGACTTCCACAACTTAAAGAGTATGCAAAACAGTGGGGAATGAAATTAATATCCATAGCTGATTTAATAAGTTATCGGTTTCAAAATGAGAGATTTGTATTTAGAAAATCCGATGCTGTACTTCCAAGTATTTTTGGTAATTTCAAAGCTTATGGATATGTTAATGAACTTGATGGTTCAGAGCATGTTGCATTAGTTAAACAAAAATCATCAAAATTAAGCGAGCCTGTACTAGTAAGAATGCATTCAGAGTGCTTAACAGGCGATGCTTTTGGATCTTTACGTTGTGATTGCAGACCCCAGTTAGAGGCTGCTTTATCAAGGATAGAAAAGGAGGAAGAAGGAGTTGTTGTTTACTTGAGACAAGAAGGTAGAGGTATTGGTCTAATAAATAAATTAAAAGCTTATAGTCTACAGGATGGTGGATTAGATACTGTAGAAGCTAATGAAAGATTAGGTTTTCCAGCTGATCTCAGAAATTATGGAGTAGGTGCGCAGATATTAACTGATCTAGGTATAAAAAAACTGAAATTACTTACAAACAATCCTAGAAAGATTGCTGGATTAGGTGGATATGGAATAGAGGTTATTGAGAGAGTACCATTAGTAATTTGTCCAAATGATAATAATGCAGAATATTTGAGTGTAAAAAAAACGAAGTTGGGCCACATGATTGATGAAGATAATCCTAATTCCAGGAATATCGATCCATTTATATCAATTTTTCTTGATGGGAAATATAAATCTATTGATCTAGTTCCAATAAAAAATAAAGTTATTAAATTCTGTAGTGATATGAACATTAATA
Source organism: Prochlorococcus sp. RS04 (assembly GCF_001989455.1). Lineage (NCBI taxonomy): Bacteria > Bacillati > Cyanobacteriota > Cyanophyceae > Synechococcales > Prochlorococcaceae > Prochlorococcus > Prochlorococcus sp. RS04. Next base: position 1,654,253 of record NZ_CP018346.1, read on the forward strand.
TTAAACTAGAAAGTACTCCAAGGTTATTGGCTTTTTGGAATCGCCCAAAATTAGTTTGGAGAATTTTGCATGATCAGAATAGAACCAATTCCAACATTACTGATGAAGAAATAAAGAATATAGAATTATTTATTCAGTTTTTATCCAACTATGAAAATAGTACGAAGATTGGAATTATTGTTTCAAGAAATATTGAACAAGCATTACACCCAAAAAGCAGCATTAAATTAATCAATACTAAATTTACAATAAATAATGAAATCTTATATTCATCTACAAGAAAATTTAATCTAGATAAAGAGACATTTAGTATTGTTTTTGAAGGCTAAAACTACTTTAAGGTTGCCTTTAAAATTTTTGACCCATTAGTAAGCTTTAGCACTACATCCATATCATCAGTCTTACCAAAAACTGTATGAACTCCATCGAGATGAGGCTGTGGTTCATAAACTATGAAAAACTGACTGCCACCTGTATCCTTTCCTGCATGAGCCATAGAAAGTGAGCCTTTTAGATGTTTATTGGAATTAATTTCACATTTTATATTATATCCAGGCCCACCAGTTCCTGGCATACCTGATGCTCCATCACGAGTATTTGGACATCCACCCTGAGCCATAAATCCAGGAATAACTCTGTGAAATGCTAGACCATCATAAAAACCATCACTAATTAGGCTCGTGAAGTTTTTAACTGTATTAGGTGCGTCTTCAGCGAAAAATTCAATATTAATGTTGCCAACTTCTGTTTCAAATAATGCAGTTGTCATGTTTTATTTATTTTGTAATTAATAAATATTTTAGTAGCTAAAGCAACTTTTCAAGGTTTTCCTTAATAGTGTTTATATCAATGCTATCTTTATTACTATTTTTGTCTTCCTCCCAATTTTCAACTTCTAGGTTTTTCTGGGGTGGTGAAATTAATAACCTATCTTCCGCGGTTTTAGGTACAAAATTTTTTTCTACTAATTTGCATTCATAATCTAATTTAATACAGAAATCTTTTATTTCCTCTATATTGATTATCTCAACCGTTGGCAAAGGAAAATCTTGAGCTTCTAGAAGACCACAATATCTTGTAGCATCATCCTTATCTTCAAACATAAGAACAATTGTCCTTCCTTTAAGTTCGATTGAATGAATCCCTTCCTTATCTGTTCCTGAATTATATAAAAGAACAAATACGTTCATAAGTATCGATTTTTCTATTTATATAATATTTGATTAAGAATCAGAAAGTGATAATTCTTGCAATCTTGTATATAAAGCAATTTCTTCATCATTAATATCAGCAGGTATAACTACTAGGATTTCAATATATTGATCACCTATATAATCTTCGAAAGATAAACCCCTCCCTTTCAAACGTAACATTCTTCCCGTAGATGATTTTGGTGGTACTTGAAGAGTGACATTTCCATCAAGGGTAGGAACCTCTACTGCACAACCAAGAAGAGCATCATGAGGAAATAACTCTAATTTATATAAAACTCTTAAACCATCAATTCTTAGACCGCTTTCCGTTTGAACTTTTAACTGTAGATAATGATCTTTACCTCCTCTTGCAATATTTTCAAGTCTTAATCGCCATCCATCTCCAGCAAATGGTGGTGTATCAACTTCTACTACAGTTTCATCCTCAAGCTCAATTAAAATTGAAGCTCCATTTAAGGCCTCATCAGGAGTTAATTCAATAATTGTCTCGATATCTTGGTGGAGTTTAACTGGAGGTGGCTCTTCTGGAGAGGTTGTAGGATAATCATGATTATTAAATTCGTCATTATTTGTATTTATCGATTCATCATCGAATGATTCGTCATCATATTCATCGTAATTCTTTGGTGAATATTCATATCCAAATAATGAATCAAGATAATCTTGAAAGTCAGGAAAACCTTTCTCGAAATTATTATTTTCTTTATCATCCTGGTTTTTTTCATCCGAACTATTTTTTCTTACATTAGGATCACG